>SLDB01000137.1 GCA_007125475.1 Nitriliruptoraceae bacterium
CGGCCCCGACGGACGGCGCGCCGGGGCGGCACGTCGCCGCGGCCGTGCGCCGGTGCCGCCCCGTCCCGGAGCGGTCGGTTCCTCTGCGGCGGTGTCGATCTGGCGCCGCAGGTCCACCCCGGCCTCGTCGAGGTCGCTGCGCAGCCCCCGCAACTCGTTCCGCAGCTGTTGGACCTCCGTCATGCCCTGCAGGTCGGCCACGTTGCGCCGGGTCTCCTGACGTAGCCTGCCCAGGAGCCGTCCGGCCGCGCGTGCGGCTTCGGGGAGGCGCTCGGGTCCGAAGACGAGGAACGCCACCACCCCGATCACGATCAGCTCCTGCAGGCCGGGCAACGGCGCACCCCTGGTGACGGTCCCACCAGCGTAGCCACCGACCCTCCGGGCCTCACCGCCCGGCGGTCACCGCCCGGCGGCTCAGCGCGGTCGTTCACCGAGCTCGACGTCGACCTCGAACACCTCACCGTCGCGGACGACCTCGAGGGTGACGATGTCGCCGGGCTCGCGCCGACGCACCTCGGCGACGAGTTCGGACATCGTCGCCAGCGGCTCGCCGTCCACCTCCACGATGACGTCGCCGGGTCGCAGGTCGACCTCGGCGGCGCCGGAGTCCTCCTCGACCACCTCGACGACCGCGCCACGGGGCGACGACAACCCGAGACGCTCGGCCTGTTCGGGCCGGACGTCGGAGCCGGCGATCCCCAGCAGCGGGTGCCGCACGAAGCCCTGCTCGATGAGCTGGTCCGCCGAGGCACGCGCCTGCTGGGCCGAGACCGCGAACCCCACCCCCTGGTTCGCCCCGGTCCCGGTGAGGATCGCCGTGTTGATCCCGACCAGCCGCCCCCGGCTGTCGACCAGCGCCCCACCGGAGTTGCCAGGGTTGATCGCGGCGTCGGTCTGCACCACCGACGGGATGGTGAGGACCCCGGCGCCTTCGGCGGGCTCGTCGAGGCGGATCTCCCGATCGAGGGCGGAGATGATCCCGGCGGAGACCGAGGCGTCGAGACCGAACGGTGAGCCGATCGCCACCACCGTCTCCCCGACGCGGAGCGGCTCGTCCTCCCCGCGGATCTCGATCGCCGGCAACCCGGTGCGCTCGACCTTGAGCACGGCGATGTCGTTGAGCTCGTCGCTGCCGACCACCTCGGCCTCGAGGATGTCGCCGTCGGCGAGGCGCACCGTGACCTCACCGGCGCTGTCGATGACGTGGTGGTTGGTCAGGATGTAGCCGTCGTCGGTGTAGATCACCCCCGACCCGAGCCCGCCACCGAGCCCGGGCATCCTCACGGCGTCGCCGGCGCTGACGTCGACCCTCACGACCGACGGCGTGACCGCGTCCGCGACCTCGGGGACGATGGAGGTGCCCTCCTGCAACGGGAGATCGGCGGGACCGTCCGCGTCGTCGCCGGTGGCCTCGACCGCCGGTGGCGGCGTCGGCTCGTCGAACGCCCCGGTGACGGCGAGGGCGACGAGGGCACCGACGGCGCCGCTGACCATCGCCCCGACGATCGCCGGGAGCACGCGCCGCCTCGGCGGGGCGGCGGGGGCCGTGCGATCCACCTGCGGTGGGGGGGCTCCGGCACCGGCGGCCTCCACCGACGACGGCCGGGGGAACCGGTACGCCTGCGAAGTCGGACCGGCAGGGTCGGCCGAGGATGTGGTCGCCCACCGCGGATCCGCGGCACCGGCGCCGGCATCCTCGCCGACGGCACCGGTGGGGTCGGCGGGGGCAGCGTCGCCGCGGTCACCGGGTGCGGCGGTGCCCGACCACGACGCGGGCGGGTCACCCGGGCGCCAGGGCCGGCGCCATTCCTCTCGGTCGTAGCTCACGGAGATCCTTACGTCCCCGCGATGGTACGAGCTCGGCCGGACCGTGAGGTCGTCGGCCTTCCATGGAGGCGCCGTCCCACGCCCCCGATCAGAAGAACCGGACCTTCGCGGCGAACTCGACCGCCGGGGCCAGGATCACCGCGAGGTAGAACATCCCGGTCGAGGCCTGGATCGAGCGGCCCCCCTCGCGGGCGAGTTTCACGTTGAACCCCGCGATCAGGGCGAGCAGGGAGAGGACACCGAACCCGAGGATCACCGTCATCGAGCCGATCCTCAGGATCGGCGCGAACGTCATGGCGCACTGCTCGAACTCGGCGCCAGAGAGTGCCTCACAAGGCGCCGGGTTCCGCCAGGACAGCAGGACCGACGCCGCCCCGGCCGCGATCGCGGCGACGTTGGCCCAGGCCATCCACACCATGTAGCGGTTCGAGAGCCGGCGCTCGACGAGGTACCAGTGTCCCAGGATCATCCCGACCCAGATCGCCCCGAGCAGGAACGCTCCCAGCGAGAGCTCGGCGACACCCTGCACCACCCCCCCGGCCCCGTCGCGGTCGGCCCGGATCATCGCGATCGGGACGAACGCGGCGATCCCGGTGAGCGTCGCGACGACGCCCAGCCCACGGGCGATCACCGCCGGGAGCCGGACCGCCAGCACGACGACGGCGGCCAGCGAGGTGAGCGTGAACGCCAGCAGCAGCGTGCGGGCGAGCTCACCGTCACCGGCGGCGAGACCGTCCACGGGGGCGCGCAGCGAGGCCCAGGCCCCCCAGCCGAGGAACGCCACCGTGGCACCGGTGAGGATCTCGTAGCCGTGCCGGACCCGTCCCCACGTGGGCGCGAACCACAGCAGCACCGAGCTACCGACGGCGGCGGTCGCCAGGACCACGGCGAGGACGGCGGCGGGGGAGGTCACGGGCGCTCCTGGTCCGGGGGTGGCGCCGCCTCAGCGGTGCGCAACGACGGCACACCCGACACGGTCGGCCGGGTCCTGCGGGCGGCGGCGCAGGTGTCGTCGCCGCGGCCGGTGGCGGCAAGGGTGCCACCCCGGGGCCCGTGCCCCCCAACCGGGGCCGGCCAGCCGGGCGTCACCCGCCCGACGGCCGTCCCCGGACCGTGCCCGAGGCGTCAGCCTTCGTCGCCGTCGCCGTTCCCCCCGTCGCCGTTGCCGCTGTCGCCGTTCCCACCGTCGCCGTTGCCGCCACCGTCGACGTCGACGTCGAGGTCGACCTCGTCGGGGACGTCGATCCCGCCGTCGTCGCCGTCACCGGTGTCACCACCGGTGAACACGAACATCACCAGCAGCACGATCGCGACGACCGCGACGATCAGCGCGACGGCGACCGCCGGGCCGCCGCCACCACCCGTGTTGGTGACGACCACTTCGCGCTCCCGGGGCTCGGGCGGCGGCGGTTGACCCGTACCGTCGTGGCGTTCGTCACTCATTCCCAGCTCCTTGGCAGACTCCGTGGCATGTGGCCGGTGTGCGGCCGTGCCATCAGCACCAGCGTGACACGCCGGGACCGACCGCGGTCGGCGGTCACCACGGTCGACGGGACCGCTGTCCGAACGCCGATCGTCCGAGGGATACGCTCGTACGACCGCGGGTGGTTCCCCACCCACGCCCGCCTCCGGAGGTCGTCGCATGGGTCGTTGTGACCCGGGACTCCGCGTCACCCACCAGCTCGAGGTCACCGACGAGCTCACCGCCGAGACGGTGGGCTCGGGTGACGTGCCGGTGATCGCGACCCCCGAGCTGCTGGCACTCGCCGAGCGCGCCTGCGTCGACGCGATCGCCGACGACCTCGCCCCCGGCGAGACGTCGGTGGGCACCTGGGCGGAGGTCGAGCACCTGAAGGCCACCGGCGTCGGTGGGGTGATCACCGCACGGGCGACGCTGATCGGCCATCACGGCCGCCGGCTGGAGTTCACGGTGATCGTCGACGGCGACGGTGAGACGGTGGCCCGGATCCACCACCGTCGCATCCTCGTCGACCGGGACCGGTTCCTGTCGAAGGTGGCGCCGGCCGCGACGGCGTGAGCGCCGCCGGTCGCCGGCGTGTGCTCACGTGAGCGGGGAGCGCAACCACGCCAACAGCGTGCGGGCCGGCACACCGGTGGCTCCCACACCCTGGTAGCCGTTCGCGGTCGAGGTCCACGCGGTGCCGGCGACGTCCAGGTGGGCCCACGGGATCCCGTCACCGACGAACCGGTGCAGGAACAGCGCGGCGAAGATCGCCCCGGCCTCCCGACCACCGGCGTTCTTCAGGTCGGCGATCGCGCCCTCGACACGGTCGCCGTACTCCCGGGTGCCCAGCGGCAGCCGCCAGTGGGGCTCGCCGACGGTGTCACCGGCGGCCAGGATCGCCTCGGCGAGGTCGTCGTCGTCGGCGATCACCACGCCGATCCGGTCGCCGAGGGCGACCACCGCGGCCCCGGTGAGGGTGGCGACGTCGACGATCGCGTCGGGGTGCAGCTCACTGCCGTGCACCAGGGCGTCACCCATCACCAACCGGCCCTCGGCGTCGGTGTTGGTCACCTCCACGGTGGTGCCGCCCCGCAGCGTCAGCACGTCGCTGACCCGGGTGGCGCTCCCGGAGGGCATGTTCTCGGCGAGCGCCAGCAGCCCGGTGATCCGCACCGGCAGGGCGAGCTCGGCGGCGGCGCGGACCACCGCGGCCACCGTCGCGGCCCCGGCCATGTCCGTCTTCATCGTCTCCATCGACGCCGAGGGCTTCAGCGAGATCCCACCCGTGTCGAAGGTGATCCCCTTGCCGACGAGGACGACGTGCCGCTCGGCGTCGGCGGGGGCGTAGGAGAGCTCGACGAGCCGCGGCGGGTGGGCCGAGCCCTGACCGACACCGAGGATCCCGCCGTACCCGCCGTCGGCCAGCTCCCGCTCATCGAGGACTCGGACGTCGACGGGGACGTCGGCCACCTCGGCGACCACGCGGTCGGCCAGCGCCGGGGGCCGCTTGTCCTGTGGAGGGGTGTTCACCAGGTCACGGACCAGGATCGCGGCACCCGCGGTGGCCCGTGCGGTCGTCACCGCCGCGGTCGCCGCCGGCGCGTCGCCCTCATCGACGTGGACGAGGACCTCGGTGAGCTCGAACGGCGGGGCGTCGGTGCGGTAGGCGTGGAAGCGGTACGCGCCGAGGAGCGCCCCCTCGGCCAGCGCCTCGACGACACGGTCCACCGGCGCGTCCGCCACCGCGCCGGTGAACGCCAACGCCAGGCTGGCAACCCGCTCGCACGCCCCGACCGCGGCCGCCGCGGCCCGGCGGAGCACCTCGAGGTCGGTGTCGGCCTGCGGGCCGAGACCGACGGCCAGCAGGGTGGGTGCGGCGATCGCCCCGCGGGTCGGGATCCGCAGCACCTCGCCGACACCGCCACCGAACCCGGCGGCGGTGAGCTCCCCGGTGAGGTCGAGCCCGGCGGCGGTGGCGACATCGATCGCCAGCGGCGTCGGACTCGGCGGGTCGGTGTCCGCCTCGGAGGGCGGGGCGTGGACACCGACCGCCAGGACGGCGGCGTCGAGGTCGGTGCCCGGCTCGGTGACCACGTCGACGGTAGGCAGCACGGGGACTCCTGGCACGGTGACGGTGACGGGCGGCGGCGCGGCGAGCCTACTGTCCGCCTCACGGACCCGGCCGCCGGAGCGCTAGCGTCGACCCCATGGACGACGAGCACACCGAACCCACCCCGAACCCCGCCGGCCCCGCCGAACGCGTCCTCCCCGTCGACCTGCGGGACTACGCCGACGCCCGTCCGGACACGGTCACGACCACACGGGTGTTCGCCACGGCCAACCTCGGGGTCGACCTGTGGTGCATCCCTCCACGGGCCTCGACGGGGGCGCTGCACGACGCCGGGCGCGATACCGCCTACACGGTGATCGGGGGGCGGTCGTGGATCGTCACCGACGAGGGCGAGGTCGGCCTCGACCCGATGGGGGCGATCCTGATCCCGGCGGACACCGCGCACGGCATCGAGAACCGGGCGGCCGACCCGCTCATCGTGCTTGCGACGTCGTCACCGCCGGGTGGGGCGTCGGCGTCCACGCCTGTGTCCGACGCCGCCGAGGCGGTGCAGCGACCGCGACCGCCCGGCCTGCTGCGACGCCTCGGTGCGCTCCTCGGCGGGCGTCGCTGAGCCCGGTCGCCCCCCGCCGGGTCACCCGGTCGACTCCACCAGGGCCGCGAACCGGCGCAGCGAGCGGGCGAAGATCCGGCGCACGACCGGGAGGACCACCACCCGGGCCCCGAACGCGCCGAGCCTCCCCAGCGGCGGGTCGATCTCCTCCCACCACGTCACCCGCGTGCGCCCGCCGTCGAGCTCGTCGAGCTCGAACGCCCCGGTCCCGGTGATCACCCGTCCCAGGTGGGTGACGGCCAGCCGCCGCGGCGGTTCCCAGTCGGTGACGCGCATCACGTCCTGGACGGTCACCCCCAGCAGGTTCGTCGGGCACCGGATCGTGACGCCCTCCCCCTCACGCTGCGGGGTGAGGACCTCAACGGCCCGGGCGTCGAGCATCCACTCCGGCTGCCGCTCCCACGCGGTGAGCACCCCCCACACCACCGGGGGTGGCGCCGCCACCTCGACCTCGACCGACAGCCACACCTTCGCCTCCTGCGCGCACGGGACCCGTCACCCTACGTCAGGTCGCCGGTGCGGCCGCCCGGGGCCGCTCACCCCACCCCCGTCACCCGGATGAGCACCAGGGCGGCGACCGACACCGCCACCCACGCGCCGGCTCCGACGGCGACGGCCCGCGGACCGGCCGCCTGCACCGAGGCCCGGTCGGCGGTGAGGCCGAACGCCGCCAGCGCGACCCCGATCCCGGCGGTCGCCGCGGTGCGCAGCCCCGGCTGCACGACGTCGGGGACCACCCCGACGCCGTTCAACGCGACCGCGGCGGCGAACACCACCAGGAACGGGGGGACCAGGCGGCGCACCCCCGGTGAGCCGGCCGCCTCACCGCGGCGGAACCATACCCCGACGGCGAGGCCGAACGGGATGAGCAGCAGCGTCCGGGCCAGCTTGACGACGACCGCGACGTCGGCGGCCTGCGGGCCGTACGCGGTCGCCGCCGCCAGCACCGACGAGGTGTCGTGCACCGCGGTCGCCGCCCACACCCCGAACGCCTCCTGCGTCATCCCCAACCCACGACCCACCACCGGGAACACCACGACACCGACGAGGTTGAGGAGGAGGACGGTGGCCAGCGCGGCGGTGACGGCGGCCGAGCGTGCCCGGATAACCCCGGAGGTCACCGCGACCGCGGTCGCGCCGCAGATGCTGGTCCCGGCCGCCAGGAGGGTGGCGGTCTCACGGTCGACCGCGAACGGCCGGTGCAGCAGGGCGACCGCGGCCAGGGCGACCACGACCGCGACGAGCACCACGGCGGCGGCCGACCACCCGATGGCGAGCTGCTGGGGCGCCAGCGTCGCACCGAGGAGGACGATCGCGACCTGCAGGACGAGCTTCGCCGACCGCAGCGCCCCGGGCCGCAGCACCACGGCCAGCGACGGCAGGCTCCAGGCGACGGCGACACCGAGGAACGCCGCCACCACGGCCGGACCCAGCAACGCCGAGAGCGCCGACACCGGCCAGGCGAGGGCGGCGAGGACCACCGCGGCGGCGAACCCGGATGCCCGACGCGCGGCATCCGTCGTCGTCATCGTCACTCCGTGTGGGCGTCCGCCACGTCGAGGGCCTCGTCGAGGATGGCCAGGCCCTCGCGCACCTCACCCTCGCTGACGTTGCAGGGCGGGACGGCGTGGATCCGGTTGAAGTTCGCGAACGGCAGCAGGCCGCGCTCCAGACACGCCGCCACGACCTCGGCCATCGCGGGGCTGCTCCCACCGTAGGGCGCCAATGGTTCCCGCGTGTCACGGTCACGCACGAGCTCGATCGCCCAGAACACCCCGAGGCCGCGCACCTCACCGACGCTGCGGTGGCGCTCGGCGAGGTCACGCAGCCCCGGGCCGAGCACGGTGCGGCCGATGTGCTCGGCGTGCTCGACGACGCCTTCGTCGGCCATCGCGTCGATGGTGGCCACCGCCGCCGCGCACGCCAGCGGGTGACCGGAGTACGTCAGGCCTCCGGGGTAGACCCGGTCGGCGAAGGTGGCCGCGATCGCGTCGGAGATCACGACCCCACCGAGGGGGACGTACCCGGAGTTCACCCCCTTGGCGAAGGTGATCAGGTCCGGGGTGACCCCCCAGTGGTCGAAGGCGAACCACGCACCGGTGCGGCCGAACCCCGCCATCACCTCGTCGAGGACGAGCATGATCCCGTAACGGTCGCAGAGCTCACGCACGCCGGCGAGGTAGCCGTCAGGGGGGACCATGATCCCCGCGGTGCCGGGGATGGTCTCCAGCACGATCGCGGCGACGGTGTGCGGCCCCTCGAAGCGCACCACCTCCTCGAGGTGGGCGAGGGCGCGTTCGCCCTCCTGCGCCTCGTCGGCGGCGTGGAAGTGCGAGCGGTACAGGAACGGGGCGAAGAAATGCACGATGCCGTCCGCGCCGTGGTCGTTGGGCCAGCGGCGCGGGTCGCCGGTGAGGTTCACCGCCGTGGTGGTCCCGCCGTGGTAGGAGCGGTACGCGGACAGGACCTTGCGGCGGGAGGTGTGCAGGCGCGCCATCCGGGTGGCGTGCTCGTTCGCGTCGGCCCCACCGTTGGTGAAGAACACCGTGTCGAGGCCCGCCGGCGCGCGTGCCGCGATCCGCGAGGCGGCCTCGCCGCGGGCCTCGTTGGCGTGCTGGGGGGCGATGGTGCACAGCTCGGCGGCCTGCTGTTGGATCGCCGCGACCACCCGCGGGTGCTGGTGCCCGATGTTGGTGTTCACCAGTTGCGAGGCGAAGTCGAGCCACCGGCCCCCGTCGTCGTTGAACACGTACGAGCCGGCGGCCCCGGTGATCACGATCGGATCCAGCGCTGCCTGCGCCGACCACGAGTGGAACACGTGGGCGCGGTCGAGGTCGTAGGCGCGCTGCGTCCGCGACCCGGTGGTGATCGTCATCGTCGAGGCCTTCGCGGTGGTGGTGCCGGTCGCCGCCGGGTCGGTCGTGCCGGGCCAGTCCTGCCGGATCAGTCGTACTGGATCAGTCGTGCTGGGGGAAGCCGAGGTGCAGCCCGGCGTGGCTCGGGTCGAGCCAACGGGTGGTGACGACCTTGCCACGGGTGTAGAAGCGCACACCGTCGGTCCCGTAGGCGTGGGTGTCGCCGAACAGCGAGTTCTTCCACCCCCCGAACGAGTAGTAGGCCACCGGGACCGGGATCGGGACGTTCACCCCGACCATCCCGACCTCGACCTCTTCCTGGTAGCGGCGGGCCGCACCGCCGTCGTTGGTGAAGATCGCGGTGCCGTTGCCGTAGGGGTTGGCGTTGACCAGGTGCAGCGCCTCGTCGTAGCTCTCGGCCCGCAGCACGACCAGGACCGGACCGAAGATCTCCTCGGTGTAGACCGACATCTCCGGGGTGACGTGGTCGAACAGCGTCGGACGCAGCCAGAAACCGTCGGGTTCCCCGTCGATGTCGCCGAGGTCACGCCCGTCGACGACGGGCTCGGCACCGGCGTCGACACCCGCGGCGACGTGGCCGGCGACCCGGTCCCGGTGCTCGGCGGTGATCAGCGGACCCATGTCGCAGGCACGCCGTCCGTCACCGACCCGCAGCCGCCCGATGCGTTCGGCGATCCGCTCGACGAGGTCGTCACCGATCGGTTCGACGGCGACCAGCGCCGAGATCGCCATGCACCGTTCCCCGGCGGAACCGAACCCGGCGTTCACCGCGGCGTCGGCAGCGAGGTCGAGGTCGGCGTCGGGGAGCACCACCATGTGGTTCTTCGCCCCGCCGAGTGCCTGCACGCGCTTGCCGTGTGCGGTGCCGCGCTCGTAGACGTACCGGGCCACCGGCGTGGAGCCGACGAACGACACCGCACGGATGTGGTCGTGCTCGAGGATCGCGTCGACCGCCTCCTTGTCGCCGTTCACGACGTTGAGCACCCCGTCCGGCAACCCGGCCTCGTGCCACAGCCTCGCCATCCACAGCGACGCCGAAGGGTCCTTCTCGCTGGGCTTGAGGACGACGGCGTTCCCGCAGGCGATCGCGATCGGGGCGAACCACAACGGCACCATCGCCGGGAAGTTGAACGGGCTGATCACCGCGACGACCCCGAGGGGTTGGCGGATCTCGTGGACGTCGACGTTCGCCGAGACCCCCTCGGAGTACCCGCCCTTGAGCAGGTGCGGCGCGCTGCAGGCGAACTCCACCACTTCCAGACCGCGGGCGACCTCGCCGAGAGCGTCGTCGTGCACCTTGCCGTGCTCGGCGGTGATGATCGCGGCCAGCTCGTCGCGGCGCTCGTCCAGCAGTTGGCGGAACGCGAACAGCACCTGCATCCGGCGGCTCAGCGACGTCCGCCGCCACGCTTCGGCCGCCTTCGTCGCCGAGGCGACGGCCGCGTCGACGAGGCCGGCGTCGGCGAGGTCGACGTGACCGGAGACCTCCCCGGTGGCGGGGTCGGTGACCGGTGCGGTGCGGTGACCGACGGGGGCGTGCTCGGCGCCGTCGATCCAATGGGCGATCGGCGTTGGCATCGTCGTCTCCTTGCGGCGGCCGGCGGCGCTGTGCGACCCGCGCAGGTTGGCGTGTTGGCGTGGCTTCTTGGCGTGGCTTCCGCGCCGCTCCCAGCCTCCGTCGACAGTGCCCGGGGCGCAACTGTCATCATGTAGGGTCTTTACGTGTCTGCACAACATGATGTAAAGGCGGCTGGCGTCCAGCGCGAGCCGGGGTTCCCGACGCTGCGGGAGGCGCTGGCGCTGTCCAGCCTGCGTCGTGGGGATCCACGAACCGTCGCCGGGCACGCCGGCCTCGACGGCGTGGTGCGGTGGGCCCACGTCGCCGAGATCGTCGACGTCGCCGCGGTGCTGCGTGGCGGTGAGCTGGTGCTGACCACCGGGATCGCCCTGCCGTCGAGCCCTGACGAGCTCCGCGGCTACGCCGAGAGCCTGGCCACCGTCGGAGCCGCAGGCGTCGTGATCGAGCTGGGGCGGCGTTTCGCCCACGCCCCGCAGGCGCTGATCGAGGCGGCCGACGCCGTCGAACTCCCGCTGATCGTGCTCGGCCGTGAGGTCCGGTTCGTCGAGGTCACCGAGGCGATCCACACCCTCATCGTCGACGCCCGCGTCCGGCAGTTGGAGCGCTCCGAGGAGATCCACCGCCGCTTCCACGAGCTCACTCTGCAGGGCGCCTCCGCCGAGTCGATCGTCGCCAGCTGCGCGGAGCTGTGCGGACTCCCGGTCGTGCTCGAGAACGTCGCCCACCAGGTCCTGACCTTCGCCGCGCACGGCACCGGCGTCGACACCCTCCTGGCCTCCTGGGA
>SLDB01000334.1 GCA_007125475.1 Nitriliruptoraceae bacterium
CCGCGTACGCCACGATCGCGAACAACGGGGTGGCGGTCCGACCGCAGCTGCTGCGCGGTTCGGTCGGCGAGGACGGACGACTCACCCCGGCGACCGCGGCGTCGACGCAACGGGTCGTCTCGCCGGACACCGCCGGACAGGTGCGGGGGATGCTCGAAGCCGCCGTGCACGGCGACCACGCCACCGGGGCACGGGCCCGGGTCCCCGGCTACCGGGTCGCCGGGAAGACCGGGACGGCCCGGAAACCCAACGAGGACGCCCGCGGCTACTCGTCGGAGTACGTCGCGACGTTCGTCGGGTTCGCCCCCGCCGACGACCCGCGGATCGTGGTCGCCGTGATGGTCGACGAGCCGACACCGATCTACGGCGGGACCGTCGCCGCACCGCTGTTCGCCGAGGTGATGAGCTCCGCCCTCATCGCCCGCGGCGTGCCGGCCGAGGACGCCGGAGGCGATCTGTCGACCGCCCTGGTCACCGCCCGCCAGGCGTCGTCGGACCCCGCCGAGGCCGCTCGCCGTGAGGAACCCGGTACCGACCCGGCCGATCCGGCGTCGCCCCCGGCCGGGGACCCGGTCGGTGCCGGCGGGCCGTGATCGAGGGCCCCGGACGGCGGGTCGTGTGGACGGGACCGGGTGCGCGGCCCCGCCGATCGGCACCGTTAGGCTCGGGCGCGCCCACCGCCATGCGAACCGATCGTCGACCTCGATGTCGGGGATGCGGTCCGCCGCCCAGCCGTCGACGTGGGCCGTCCCGACCACCGAGGAGCACCGTGACGACGTCGCTGGCGACCGTGGGAGAGGCGCTGCACGGCGCCGGGCGGCGTGGCCGGGACGTCACCATCGTCGACGCCGTCCACGACTCCCGCCAGGCCGCCCCCGGCGCGCTGTTCTGTGCGATCCCCGGTCAGCTCGCCGACGGTCACGATCACGCCCCCGACGCCGTCGCACGCGGCGCCGCGGCGCTCCTCGTGGAACGCTGGCTCGACCTCGACGTCCCGCAGCTGCGGGTGCCGTCGGTGCGTGCCGCGGTCGGTCCGGCCTCGGCGGTGATCCACGGCCACCCCAGCCGCGACCTCGCCGTCGTCGGCGTCACCGGGACGAACGGGAAGACGACGGTGGCCGCCCTCCTCGAGGGCGCGTTCGGGGCCGCAGCCCGGGGGACCGGCGTGATCGGCACCATCGCGACCCGGATCCACGGCGCCCGTCTCCCGGGTGTGCGGACCACCCCGGAGGGCACCGACCTGCAGCGACTCCTCCGGACGATGCACACCCGGGGCGTCGACGCGGTGGCGATGGAGGTCTCCTCGCACGGTCTCGACCTGCGCCGTGTCGACGGCGTGAGCTTCACGGTGGCGGTGTACACGAACCTGTCGCAGGACCACCTCGACTGGCACGGCTCGATGACGGCGTACTACCACGCGAAGCGACGGCTCTTCGTGGAGGACCTCGCCGATCGGGCCGTGGTGCACCTCGACGGCGACTGGGGGCGGAGGCTCGCCGCCGAGTCCCGGATCCCGACCACCACGGTCGGCCGCGACACCGACGCCGACGTCCGACTCCTCGAGGAGTCCCACGACGTCACCGGCTCCCGGGGGCGCCTCGTCGGGGTCACCGCCTCGTCCGGGGAGGTCGACCTCGAGGTCCGGACCGGGTTGGCCGGACGGTTCAACCTCGAGAACGCGGCGACCGCGGTGACGGCTGCGGTCGAGGCGGGGGTGGACGCCGAGGTCGCACGCGACGGTGTCGCCGCCGCTCCGGGGGTACCCGGGCGCCTCGAACGCGTCGAGGTCCCCGGCGGCGTCACCGCGTTCGTCGACTACGCCCACACCCCCGACGCCGTCACCCAGGTCGTCGCCGTGTTGCGTGAACTCGTCGTCGCGGGACGGATCGTGATCGTCCTGGGCTGCGGCGGCGAGCGCGACACCGGGAAACGTGCCCCGATGGGAGCGGCCGCCGTCACCGCCGACGTGGCCGTGCTCACCTCCGACAACCCACGCGGCGAGGACCCCGCGGCGATCCTCGCGGCGGTCGAGTCCGGGGCCCGGGCCGCGTTGGCCGACGGCGCCGAGGCCGACCTCGTCGTCGAGCCGGACCGCCGGGCAGCGATCCGGACGGCGCTCGCGGCGGCCCGGCCGGGAGACGTCGTCGTGGTCGCCGGGAAGGGTCACGAGACCGTTCAGGTCATCGGGGATGAACGACGGCCGTTCGACGACCGGCGCGTCCTCGGTGAGATCGCCCGCGAACTCGACGGGGGTCGGCGGTGATCGAGGTCACCCCCGCACGGATCGCCGAGGTCACCGGCGGACGCCTGCACCACGGCCCCGGCACGCCGGTCACGCGCGTCCACACCGACTCCCGGACCGTCGACGGCCCCGGGGTGTTCGTCGCGCTGCGCACCCCCCACGGGGACGGGCACGACCACGTCGCCGAGGCGGTTCGTCGTGGTGCCACCGCCGCCGTCGTCGAGCGGCGAACCCCCGAGGCGGTCCCGCAGGTCGTCGTGGCCGACACCTGGCAGGCGTTGCGGGCGCTGGCCGTCGCCAACCGCCTCGCCGTCGGCCCCACCGCCGTCGCGGTGACCGGGTCGGTCGGCAAGACGACCGTCAAGGACCTCGCCGCCGCGGCGGTCGGGGCCGGACGGCGGGTCCACGCGGCCCGCGGTTCGTACAACAACGAGCTCGGGGTCCCGCTCACCCTCCTGGGGATGGGTGCCGACACCGAGGTCGTCGTCGCCGAGATCGGGGCGCGCCACCCCGGTGACATCGCCGACCTCGCCCCGATGGTCGCCCCGGACGTCGCCGTGGTCACCGCCGTCGCCGAGGCACACCTGGAGGTCTTCGGCTCGATCGAGGTGATCACCGCCGCCAAGCGGGAGCTCGTCGAGTCGCTGGGACCGAACGGGGTGGCCGTCCTCAACGTCGCCGACCACCGGGTCGCCTCGATGGCCGC
>SLDB01000315.1 GCA_007125475.1 Nitriliruptoraceae bacterium
AAGCCCCGGGTGGGCGAGCTCTTCGGCGTGGAGCGGAAACCCGGCATGACCGAGCTCGTCCTTGGCCAGGCACCGCTGGAGGAATGCATCCGCCCGTTCGCCGCAGTGGAGGGGCTCGACATTCTCCCGTCGGGGACGCTTCCCCCGAATCCCACCGAGCTTCTCGGCGGAGCTCGCACCCGCGAGGTGCTTCGGATCCTGCAGGAGCGGTGGGACATGGTAATCCTCGACTCGCCTCCCCTGGCCGGCGGGGCCGACTCGGCCATCCTGGGCGCGTCTGTGGACGGCGTCATCATGGTGGTCCGCGCCGGCGAGTCCGAGATCGAGGCGGTCCGTCAAGCGGCCCGTCAAGCGGCCCGTCGCGCGGCCCGTCGAGCGGTCCGCGCAAGACCCATCACCCCACCGACCGCAGCTCCGAACGACCCGTGACGACGGTGCCCCGCGGGCATGGTCGCCGGCCCCAGCTACCTTGCCCGACGACGAGGAGTCCCACGACGTGACCGACAGACCCAGTGGCACCGCCACCGACCCCCGCACCCCGGAAACCGCCGGGGTGCAGCTCAGCGCCACCGAAGTGGACGACACCCCGATCTTCCTGCGCGACGACGGGCGTTACGTCGCCACCGACCTGGCTCGCGGCCCGTGGGACCCCGGCGCCTGCCACGGCGGTGCGCCGGCGGCACTCCTGGCCGCCGCCGTCGAGGTCTCCCCCACCCTCACCGCCATGCAGGTCGTCCGGCTCACCTACGACCTCCAACGCCCCGTGCCCGTCGACAAGCCGCTGGACCTCGAGGTGGAGATCTCCCGGGAGGGGAAGCGGATCCAGACGGTGAACGCGGCGCTCCTCCATGACGGCCTGGAGCTGGTGCGGTGTCGGGCGCTGAAGATCCGCACGACCGCACTGCACCTACCCGAGGATCGCCCACAGCCGATCCCGTCACCGACACCCCCACCCCACGACCTCCCCCGGTTCGTCGGCCACCCCGGCGAAGAGCCGATCGGGTTCTGGCGCGCCGTCGACGTCCGGTTCGTCCAGGGCAGCCTCGGCGAGCCCGGTGATGGCGTGGCGTGGTTCAAGGTGATCTCGCCGCTCAGCGACGGGCTCCCACTCACCCCGCTGGCACGTGCCGCGGCCGCCAGTGACTTCGGGAACGGGATCGGTTCACCGCTGCCGACAGGGCGTCACCGCTACATCAACCCGGACCTCACCGTCGCGTTGCACCGACTGCCGGTCACCGCCTGGGTGGCGTCAAGGGCGTCGTCGGTCGCCGACGAACACGGCATCGGGCTGTCGACCGCCCACCTCGCCGACGAGCACGGTGGGATCGGCACGGCCGTGCAGACCCTGTACATCGACGAGGGCACGAGGAGCCGATGAGCGAGCATCGATTCGGATTCCGCACTCGCGCCCTGCACGCCGGCGGCAGCCCGGATCCGACCACCGGGTCGCGGGCCGTCCCGATCTACCAGACCACCTCGTTCGTGTTCGACGACACCACCGACGCGGCGAGCCTGTTCGCGTTGCAGAAGTATGGCTCGATCTACACCCGGATCGGGAACCCCACCGTCAACGCGTTGGAGGAACGCGCCGCCAGCCTCGACGGTGGGATCGGGGCGCTGGCAACCGCCAGCGGCCAGGCCGCGGAGTTCCTCACGTTCGCTTCCCTGGCCGGGGCCGGTGACCACATCGTCTCCTCGGCGAACCTCTACGGCGGGACCGTCACCCAGCTCGATGTCACCCTGCGCCGCTTCGGCGTCGACACCACGTTCATCCCCGGAGCCGAACCCGAGGCGGTCGCGGCTGCGATCACGGGTACCACCAAGTGCGTCTTCGCCGAGGTCGTGGCGAACCCTTCCGGCGAGGTCGCCGACATCGCCGCGCTCGCCGACGTTGCCCACGCCCACGACCTCCCCCTGGTCGTCGACGCGACGACCGTCACCCCGTACGTGTGCCGACCCATCGAACACGGCGCCGACATCGTGATCCACTCGGCGACGAAGTTCCTCGGCGGTCACGGCACCACCCTCGGCGGGCTCGTGGTCGAGTCCGGGACCTTCGACTGGGGCAACGGCCGATTCCCCACGTTCACCGAGGAGGTCGAGGCCTACGGCGGTCTGCGCTGGTGGGAGAACTTCGGCGAGTACGCGTTCCTGACGAAGCTGCGCGCCGAACAACTCCGTGACGTCGGGGCCTGCCTCTCGCCGATGGCGGCGTTCCTGCTGTTGCAGGGGATCGAGACGCTGCCGCAACGCATGGATGCCCACCTCGAGAACACCCGGATCGTGGCCGAGTGGTTGCATGACGACCCGCGGGTCAGCTGGGTGCGCTGGGCGGGGTTGGCCGATCACCCCCACTACGAACGAGCCCGGCGCTACGCCCCCAAAGGTCCCGGCGCCGTGTTCGCATTCGGGGTGCGCGGCGGGCGTGACGCCGGTTCGAGGTTCATCGAGTCGGTGGAGTTGTGCAGCCACCTGGCGAATATCGGTGACGCCCGCACACTGGTGATCCACCCGGCCTCGACCACGCATCAACAGCTCTCGGAGACCCAGCTCCACGACGCCGGGGTCCCCCCGGACCTGATCCGGATCAGCGTCGGCCTTGAGGACGCCGACGACATCATCTGGGACCTCGATCAAGCACTCGACCAGGCGGTGACCACGTGACCGAACACGGAAACGGACACGGAACCGAACACGGAACCGACCACGGAACCGGAGACGGGGCCGAGATCGGGGCCGGGCACGGAACCGGACGCGGGCACGACTCGGGCAACGTGCCGGGGCACGACGACCTGACGCCGGCAGACCGCCGCGGATCCGACACACCCGACGGCCCTCAGCCCACGGCCGACGGCCGGGGTTCGACGCCACCTGCCGGTGCGGTGATCGGCGACCCGGGCGGATGGACGCCCCCCACGGCACGTG
>SLDB01000386.1 GCA_007125475.1 Nitriliruptoraceae bacterium
ACGACCGCGTCGAGGTCGACGAACCACGAGTCGTCGGCGAAGAGGTCGTCGCCGTAGGAGAACGACGTGATCGGTTCGCCGACGGCGAGCTCGCGGACCTCGTCGTCCGTGACGGCGAACAGCGTGACCCGCTCGGGAAGCAGCGCGATCCGGCCGGCGCGGGAGGTCGTGTCGGGCGCGTCGTCGCGGTGGCGGAGCAGGTGCACGGCACGGATCGCACCGACCTCGTCGGCGAGGTGGGAGACGATGCCGAGGACGTCCTCGTCGTCGACGTCCCACCAATCCCGACCGTCGAGGGCCGCCACGGCCTCCTCGACCGCGGCGCGTTCTTCGTCCTCGGGCGGCTCGATCCCGTCCTCGGCGAAGCCGTCGTCGGGGAACCAGCGGAACGCGATCGATGCCGGTGCACCGGAGCGCCCGGCGACGACCCGGTACTCCAGGCGCAGCGGCACGAGGAGGAGCGGGTCGGCCTCGCCTCGCAGCCGGTCGATGATCTCCGGATCGAGCGTGATCGGTCCCCCGACGATCGGGTCGGGGAGGTTCGGGAAGCCGGGGCGGGCGGGCCGCCCGGGGCGTTCTTCGTCGACCGGGGGTTTCGGGCGTTCGGGGCGCTCCGGGCGGCCGGGCCGGTCATCCGGGGGTTTCGGGCGTTCGGGGCGCTCCGGACGGCCGGGCCGGTCATCCGGGGGTTGTGGGCGCACCGGCCGGGTCGGCACCCCGGGACGGATCGGGCGGTGCGGGCCGTCGGGTCGGGAGGGAGGCGTCGGCATCTGCGGATCGTCGGGCCGGCGTGGATCGCGAGGCATCACAGCACCCGCCCGACCGGGAGGACCGCGGCCACCGGTGTCTGCCACACGCTGCGGGCGATCGACGCGGATGTGCGCTCGTCGCCCCACAGGTCGGGTTCGTCACGGTCGGTGACGGCCACGGCGGCGTCGACGTCGAGGTAGCGCGACGCCCCGGTCTCGACGTGCTCCCATGACAGGTCCGCCCACGTCCCGGGGTGCTCGCCGACCGCCCGTGGCGTGCCCGTGAACGCCGGTGGCGGCATCAGGCGCGCCCGCGGCGGTCGCCGCACCGCTGCCTGCACCGGGAACGGCAGCGATGCCTGGTCGGGCGCGAAGCGTTCGTGTCGGGTGCTGGCGGTGGCGATGTCGAGCCCGAAGCGGAGCCGGTTCTGGGGCTCGTGGAGGACGAACCGGAAGCGCTCCGGCTCCTCGGCGAGCGCCGTGCGAGGGACGTCGAAGCCGTAGTAGGAGGTGTCGCCGCCGATGCTGCCGTCGAACACCGGGAGGTGGTCGGTGCCCCGCCCCGGCTCCCAGGACTCGTCGTCGGTCTCGTTGAGCACGACCACCAGCTTGCCGAGCTTGCGGACGATGCCTCCCTTGAACAGCAGGACCAGGTCGGCCTCGTGATCGTCCCCCTCCGGGAAGTTCCGCCCCAACGGCCGGTGCCAGGTGTGGATGCCGTCGGTGTCGTCCCCGCGGTGGTCGTGCGACGGGTACCCCCGATCCCAGAACCGGCGGAGGGCGGTGCCTCGCATGTCGGTGGGGAACTGTCGCCACCGCAGCTCGTGGTTGAGCTCGTGGTTCGCGCCGACCAGGAACGCCTCCACGAACGCGCGGCTCTCCTCGACCACCGTGACGGTGTCGTCGGGGAGGTCGTCGACCCCCGTCAGCAGCGCGTTCGGTGCCAGCTCCGCCAACCTGTCCGCCAGCGGTGTGGTGATGCGCGGCGCCCGGAGCACCGGTGCGATCACCGCCTCCTCGCCGCCGCGACGGCCACGGACGAGCGCACCGGCCTTCGCGGCCGGGAGCCGCCGCAGCACCTGACCGGCCCGGGTGGCGAGCTCCCCGGACGCGAACTCCGTCACCGCCCGTGGCAGCGTCCGGGGAGCGGGACCGGCCTGCAGGCCCTGGACGAAGAACATGCTGCTCACCGCGGCGAGCGAGCCACGCAGCTCGTCGGTGTCGACCCGGTCGCGCGTCACCCGTTCGACGGTGGCGTCACGGTCACCGGGCAGCGCCGGGGCAGGCACCCGGCTCCGACGCAGCCCCCCGGAGCCCGGCAGACGGACGGTCCGGCGCGCGGCGAGACGACGCAGCTCCACCGAGCCGAACGCGCGGGGGACGCCGTGGCCGGCCAGCGCGGCACCCACGGTGCGGTCGGCGTCGACCTGGACGACCCCGTGCAACGGTTGCTCGAGGGTGAGCTGCACCTCGGCGGGGAGGCGCTCGAGCCGCCGTTCCGCTAGCCGCGAGGCCAGCTGTTCGGCGACCTCGAGGCGTCCCAGCCGGCGGTTCGCCTCGACCAGCTCGGCGTGCTGGTCCCACGCGCTGGCCATCAGCTCCTCCTGATGCTGCTGCACCAGCCGTGCCCCCAGCCCCGCGACCTGACGCATCGCGAGGTCGAGGTTGAGCCGGTCGAACCACGGCTCCGGGGACGTGTCGGCGAAGTCGGGATCGAGCCGGGTCTCGTGGCGGAACCGCCAGCCGTACGCCGGCATGGCGACGAGCGGGTCGCCGGCGTCCGGGCCGTCTTCGGTGATCACCTCGCCGGTGATCACCTCGGTGAGGGTCGTCGCCAGGCGGCCGGTGAGCTCCTCGTCGGTGTCGAATCCGGGGGGGCCGGTGCCCGGTGGCCGCATCGCGGTGAGGACGGAGAAGGTCCGCCCCGGACGGTCCTGGTCGTCGTAGTACCCGGGCCGAGCCGCGGAGGCCGAACGGACCGCACCCGGCCCGTCCCCGTCGGTGGGCCGGGGCCGCAGCCGGCGCACGAGCAGCTCGAAGTCCTCCATCGCCGACGTCACGAAGTGGCTGCGGAAGTACACCGGGAGCTCGACCGGCTCGGCGGTGTCGGTCCAGGCCGGCGCCCCCCACGTGTCGGGGCGCTGCCCCCGACCGAGTCCGGCCCGCCGCCCCGCTTCGAAGGTCGGGACGAGGAACAGCTCGTAGCGCTCGCGCTCCCGGAGCCGACGCAGGCACAGCACCCGGGCCAGCTGGCGGGCCGGGTCGCCCTGCAGGGCGTCGTCGACGGATCCCTCGCCATCGACCCCCAGGTCGAGGTGGACGTGCGCGCTGGCCCACAGCCCGCCGATCGGCGGGAGCGACGACGACGGGTCCTCCACCCGGATACGCGGCAGCGGCGCGGATCCCTGCTCGACGTGACGGAACTCCGAGGTGCGCAACGCGACCAGTGCGAGCCACGGTTGCTGGCGGTGGCCCGACGAGGTGTCGAGGCTGTAGCGCCAGGGCAGGTCGGCGTCGACGAGGTCGACGTACGGGAAGTGGTTGGGCTCGAAGCCCTGCGCACCGCGGCGCGGCTCGACCAGCGCGACGGTGCTCGGATGCAGGCCGTCGATGTCCCCGGCGTCCAGCAGGGTCGCGCCCAGTGGTACCGCGTCGGCCCGCTCGCCATCGCGGTGGACCTCCACCTCGAGGTCGAGGCGCCGCCGGCCACCCTCCTCGGTGGGGGGGCTCGCCGCCGCCGTCACGGCGGAGCGGGCGCTCGGCAGGAGTGCGAACCGTCGCTTCACGCCCCGACCCCCGCCATCATCACGTAGTTCGCGTACGCCGGCTGCCCGTGGTGGACGGCGACGGCCCGGCCACCCACCGTGGCCGGCTCCTCGACCGCGCCACCGTCCACGCCGGGTGACGCCGGTGGCGGGCCGTGGACCGGGTCGTCGAGGTGGACGGCGTCGTCGGCCGCGATCCTGCGGCGGGTGCGCGGGGTGGCGATCGCGGCGATGTCCGTGCTGGCGAACCGGGCGACGAATCGCTCGGTGAGGTCCGCCATCCTCACGATCCGCGGGGTGGCGTCGGCGGGCTCGTCGTCGGATCCGATCACGATCACCTCGTAGGCGTGCTCCGCCTCGATCGCGGCGTCGGTGTCGGCCGACAGCGCGTCGGCGGCGAGCTGCAGACCGGCCTTGTGCCGGTCGAAGCTGGGGGTCCGCAGCCGCTCCGACTCCGAGAGCTCCAGGAACTGGCCTCGGGCGAAGGTGTCGGTGACCTCGTCGACGGCGAGCCCGGCGTCGTCGGCGAGGTGGAGATCGAAGCGGGCGGCACCGCCGCTGACCTTGGCTTCGCCGACCTTCTCGATCTCGGTGGCCAGCGGCAGCGCGCGCTGCTGCAGGCGGAGCCCTCCCGCCGGGTCGGCCGGTCGCGTGCCGCCGTCGAGGGAGCGGAACGACACCCCGCTCGTCCGGGCGCGGCTGGCGGTGCCGACGAACCCGTCGCCGTCCTCGAGGTCGGCGACGAGGATGGCGACCGGGTCGGTGCGCACCCCCGCGAGGCTCTCGCGGTCGCCCCAGCGATGCTTGATCGGGACCGAGACCTTGATCTTGAAGACCCGCGCCCAGGCCTTCCCGTCGATCGTGAACTCGTTGGGTCCCCGCAACCGCAGGTCGAAGGCCACCTCCAGCTGCGGCGCACCGTCGACCAGCAGTTCGAGCGAGCCTCCCAGAGCGACGTCGAACGCGAACGGGTTGAAGTACAGCAGCGCATCGAAGTAGATGTTGCCTTCGACGGCGACCTGCCCGACGAACCGCACCTTCGGTCCCTCGAAGTAGGCGGTGACGCGGGCGCCGAACTGGAACGAGTTGAGGGTGATCGCCAGGTAGGCCCTCAGCGACACCTTCGGGTTGTTGCGACCGAAGCACACCCCGAGTCGTTGCAGGTCGGGGAGGTCGTCGGGCTTGGGGTAGTCGGGGTGCAGGCCACCGAACGAGACGACGTGGTCGATCCCCGGCGCCCATCCCGAGCGCAGCGCCATCTCCCCGGAGATCCCGTAGGTCAGCACCCGGGAGCCCTGCAGCGTCGCGTCGAACGCGATGGTCTCGTCGGCGAAGTCGATCTCGCCGAAGAACGCCAGTCGCAGCTCCACCAGCGCGGCGTCCCGGTCGGGGAGCACCGACACCATGCTGCCGAGGATCACGATGCGCAGGTCCCCGCCGAACTCGACGACGACGCCGAGGGTGAGATCGATCAGCGCCGGCTGCCCCCACGAGATCCGGGCAACCGGCCCGAAGAGGTGGTCGCCCTCCGACACCGGGTAGATCGCCGCCATGTCGTCGAGGATGGTGTCCGCGTTGGCGATGGGGTCGTCGGGGAAGAGCTGGTCGTCGAGCCGCCCCTCGTAGAGCACCTCGCGCAGCGCCCCGGTGTCGACGGTGCGGTGGATCCCGATGATCCCGCCCAGGCCGGTGAGGAAGAACCCGAACCCCAGCGGGAGCGAGAACTCGCCGAACACCGACGCGACGAACGAGAACCGCACGTCGCTGTCGGGGACGTCGGTCGCGAGGAGCCCGAACGCGCTGAACCCGATCTCGCCGAAGCGCAGCGCCAGCGCCCCGCGGTAGCCGTCGTCGGTGCGGGCGAGCATCCCCCCGCCGGAGATGCCGTCGGCGTCGAGCTCCAGGGCGTACCCGCTGGGCGGGACCAGCGAGAGGGCGATGTCGTAGTCGCCGAGCACGCCGTCGCCGTCGACGGCCGGGACGAGCGCGGCGCGGAGCCCCAACCCCTCGACGTAGGCGAACAACGGTCCGATCGAGGCATCCGCGGTCACCGCGAGCGAGAGCGAGGGCTGCTCGAGGCCGAGTGTGAGCTCGAGCTCGTGGATCCGCAGCGGCCCGAGGTCCACCTCGAGGGGGATGGCGATCGCGAGGTTGGTGCCACCTTCGAAGTAGATCCCGCGGCCGGGACGCCACCCGGCCAGGACATCCCCGGCGTCGAGGGTGAGCGGGTCGCTGATCAGCGAGCCGAGGAATCCGTCCTCGGACAGGTCGATCACCGCCCGCAACTGCTCGACCCCGCCCGCCAGGAACAGGTCGCCGTCCAGCGAGCCTCCCAGCGACAGCAGCGCGGCGTCGATCTGCACCCGCGTGCCGTCCGGGCTGCCGACGAGGACGACCGGCTGGTCCGGACGGGCGAAGCGCACCCCGAGCTCGAAGCTGGCGGAGGCGTCCCCGTCGCCCTCGACGCGCAGCCCCTCCGGGGTGAGTGCGAGCACCGCCCCGCCGATCGCGTCCGCGTCGACGTCGAGGGTGAGGGTGAGCCGGTCGGTGAGCTCCGTGGGCAGCGACGCGCTCCCCTCGACGTACGGGGCGATCGCCAGCCCCAGCTCCGCGGGGCGCGTGAGGTCACCGAAGGGCAGGAGCGCCAGACCCGCCTCGGCGAATGCGTCGGCGCCGTCGGCGAGGTCGTGGTCGTCGATCTCGATCCCGACCAGCGCCGCGGCGGCGCGCAGCGGGTTGGGACGGTCCGGCGGGTGCCCGTCGACGAACGCGGCCGTGTGCTCGTCGCTCATCGGCTCGAGCGTCGCGAACGGGCCGACCCAGTCGAGGACCGCCACGATCCGGGTGATGGCCAGGTCCGGTTCGAAGTCCTCGCCCCAGCCGTATACCTCGGCCGCCCAGGTGCCACCGTCCTCGACCAGCGTGCGCAGCCGGGCCCAACGGAATCGGGGGAGCGCCGCGTCGACGTCGCGGTCGCCGTCCTCGGCGGACCACGCCGTCGTCTCCAGCACCCCCAACGCCCTGAGCAGATCGATCGTGATCGGCGCGCGGGCACGCAGGTGGTCGTGGAGGAGGACGTCGAGGACCTCGCGGGCGAACTCGTCGTCGAGGTCGAGGTCGGTGACCGTGTCGATCGCGGAGGCGATGTCGCGGACCTGGCGAAGGGCCGAGGCGACGGGGGCGCCCAGTGGCACCAGGTCGGCCGCACCCAGCTCGTCGCGCGGTGGCAGGTCGGCGACGACGTCGACGACGTCCTCGAGCGTGTCGCGCAGCTCGGTGAGGCCGTCGAACCCGGCCTCGACGGCGTCGGCGTCGGGTGCGTAGCCGAAGCGCTCGAGGAAGAGGAGGAACCGCTCGTGGTCCGTGAGCGCGTCACGCAGCGGGCGCAGCAGCGTGGCCGTCTCGAGCAGCAGTGGGTGCAGGCCGCTGTCCGTCACGCCCGCCCCCCTGCCAGGGCAACGCTCCACCGACTACCGGGACCCTGACGTTCGCGGACCCTAGACCACGGAGCGTGACCATGCCACTCCTCTGGAGCAACAATTCACCGCAGAGGCGATCACGAGGCGAGTCGGCTTGCTACTCTCCGTAGTCGGGCGCGGCGGGAGCACGGGGTCGGCGTCCGGTCGAGTTCGCGTGGACGGGTCGTACGGTGGGAGCCCTCGAGTATCGGATCCATCCAGCCGTCGGCGTGGCTCGGGTGGGGGACAGCGAGACCCACTTCTTCGTCGGTCCGGAGCGGCCGGAGCGCCGCGTGACGCCACGACTCCGCCACCTGGCCACGCTGGGCGACGACGAGGACGCGGGCGACACGTTCCGCGACCGCGACGGGCACCTCGCGAAGCAGGCCGCGCGGTTCCGTGTGTTCGCGTACCACTGGGCCGATCACGACGAGCCCACCGGCTGGCCCACCGACGTGTGGGAGGTCGGCCCCGATGAGGCGGCGCTGGTCTGGACCGTGGAGGTCGCCAACCGCAAGGCGGGGACCGCCACCGCGAACGAGCCTGCCCCGGTCACGCTCGACCCGGCCGACCTGGACGACGTGGGCCAGCCGCTCCTCCTCGAGGCCGAGGATCGACTCCCGCTGGGGCGGGTGGCGGTGGAGCCCGACGGCGATCACGCCGGCGCGCTGCTGGTGATCGGGAGCGACGGGCGGGTCGAGGACACCGGCGAGCGCGATCATCAGCCAGGCTGGCTCGAGCGTGACGTCGAGCTCGACCCCGGGGCCGCGGCGCTCCTCGGGCTCGACCGTGTCTACAACCGCGGGTGGGTGGACGACGTCGCCGACGGCCGGGTCACCGTCGAGGTCCGGCCCACGTCCGGGGCGCACCACGACGGGCTGGAGCCCACCTACCGGTCCGCGTGGGTGGTGGTCGCCCCGCCGGACTACGCGCCCGACGCGCCGCACCTGGTCAGCCTGCACGACGTCCTGGTGGACCGGGGGGAACGGTGGTTCGCGCTCGGCAGCTGGCTGCGGACGGTGGACCTCGGCCTGCACCCGCCGGACCTCGAGCTGGACGTCCTCCGACTGCTGCAGGCGTGCATCGACCTGCGCTGGTCGACCCCACCGATCGAGGACGCCGACGCGGAGTCGGCGCTGGCGTTGCTGTCCGATCACGACGACCCGGCCGAGCTGGCCAAGTCCGACGCGCCGACGCGCTCGGCGGTCCTGTCGTTGCTCCGCCCACCGCTGCGGCTGCCGCTGCCCCCCGAGCGGATCGCCAGCGAGGTGGCCGACGAGGTGCGGGAGCGCGCCGAGTCGTCCCGGTGGTGGCCGGCCGAGACCGGCGAGGCCGGCCACGTCCTGCCGTGGGCCCGGTACCTCGCGATGCCGCGCACGACGTTCCGGTGGTTGGCGGCCTGGCGCGAGGACCCGTCCGCACTGCCCCTGCGGTTCGCGCCGGAGGCGGAGACGACCGCCGCACAGCTCGACGCGGCGAACCTCGGGTCGCTCTCCGGAGGTCCGTTCCGACCCGGGATCGAGGTCGGTGCGGCGGCGCTGGGCACGGGCCGGTGGGTGTTCGACCACGGCGCGGCGCCTGCCCACCTCGATCTGCGCTTCACCGGTGATCCGGGCGATCTCACCTTCGACCTCGCGGTGCCGTGGCAGGTGACGTTCCAGGGTGACGAGGAGCGCTGGTGGCCCACGTCCCGCCCCGTCGCGGTGACACCGGTCGACGCGGACGAGGCGGTGCGATGGGACCGTGACCCCGATGCGGGTGGTGAACGGCTCGACTTCCTGACGCGGTGGCACGAGCTCGGCGTCCTGCGTCGTCAGGTCGACGGCAGCCTCCGCGAGAGCGACCGGGCCTCACCCGGCGGCACGCCGTCCGGCAGCTGGGACGACATGGGGCCGGTGTGGGGTGACGAGGGGCTGGTCGCCGACGAGGACGTCGCGAACCGGATCGCCTGGTACCGCGGCTCGAACGCCGCCGAGGCGATCGGTGGCCTCACCGACGTCCAGCGCCGCTACCTGCTGGACCTGCTGCGCCTCGAGGAGGACGACCTCGTCCCGGACGGTCCCTGGGAGGACCACCCGTCGATCACGGTGACCGAGCGGCTCGTTCAGCGCGTCGCGGGGTTCCAGTACGTGCAGCTCGTCCCGACCGAGCCGGACGGGCGGCTCGGCGCGACCACCCTCGGTCGGCTCGGGTTCGGTGAGGACCCGGTCGACGAGATCGCGTGGAACGCCGGTGGGTACGGCCCGAGCGATCCGGATCTGCACGGGTGGGAGCTGACCGGGGAGGCACGTGACGGGACGTTCGTCGGCGAGGTGCTGGCGACGATCGCCGGTGGGGCGGGCGTCGCCCGGCCGAGCGACCTGCGCGAGCGTGACGGCGACACCGTGGTCGGGTACGGAGGCGAGCTGCCGCGCCTCACGCAGACCCCGGCGAGCCTGATCGCCGCGCTGGCGGCCGACGACCTCGACCTGCTGGAGGAGGCCTTCGAACGTGATGGGCTGACCGAACAGGACGTGGTCGCCAACCTCGCGCTCGACCAGGGCGAGGTCCCGCTCACCACGTTGGCGCTCGCCCCCGGCTTCCGTGGCTTCTGCGAGCTGTTCAGCTTCCCGACCGTGGCGACCACGCAGCGACGATGGCTGGCCGACCGGGTGGAGTCGATCGCCGAGGTCGCCGGGGACTGGTCGACGGTCGGCGACGACGACCTGGTGATGCCCCGCTTCGGGACGGTCGTCCTCGCCCTGCTCGGGTCCGCCCTGGAGGACCATCCCGGCCCGGAAGGGACGGGCGACAGCGCCGTGCTCGAGGCCCACCTCGAGGTCGTCGGCGCCCTGGCCTCCGAGCTCGTCGGCGCTCAGGAGCCGTGGGCCCCGACCGCCGCGGTGTACGCCCGTCGGCTGTTGCTGCGGCACGTGCTCAGCGCCGAGCTCGACGACTGGACGGACCTCGTCGACGACGGGGCCGGCGACGTCACCGAAGCGGCGCACGTGCGCACCGCCTGGGAGGAGGTCCGGGCCGACGCGGACGACCCGGAGGCCGCCCCTGCTCAGCTGCCGGCGTCGCTGGTGCCGCTGGCGCCGTTGGTACGGGCGTTCGCGCCGGTCTGGCTCGATGCCTACGACCCGGAGCGCGACCTGAGCGACGAGATCGCCTCGCCGATCGACCAGATCGTGGCGGGGCTCCCCAACGCGAAGGCCGAGTTCGTCCCGATCCCGACGGACCCGTCGGAGAACGGGGGGATCGACAAGCTGGGGAACCTCGAGGCGGCACGTCACTTCCGACCTCGCGCCGGCTACGACGCGAGCTCCGACAAGCCCGAGATCGAGACGTTCGGGGTCGAGCTCGATCCGCTGCCGGAGACCTACGACGAGCTCCTCGACCAGATGCGTGGGCTGAACTGGCTCGGCTCCCGCGACCGACTGGGCACCTCGGGGAACGCGAAGGGGCGGCTGGTCACGGGGCATCCGCTGTTCCTGCAGCGGTTGTGGCGTGCCCAGGAGTACCTCGACGCCGTCCCGCACGACGCCAGCTACGCGGAGCTGTTCCCGGGGTTCGGTCCGAACAGCGATTGGCGGACCGACTCGCGCTATGAGGGCTCGAAGAGTTACCACGTGCTGGGGATGGCCCTCGACATCGCCGGGGGCCGCAATCCCTGGATCGGGAGTCCGTTCCAGATGACCCGCCGGCACGAGGATCACTGGATCATCTTCCGGGCGGTCTGGCTGATGCGCAGCACCCCGGGGCTCCGCGACGCGACCTCGATCTCGCCGGTGCGCAGCGCCGCCTGGGCGCGTGACTACCCGCCGGGCAGCAGCGGCGAGCTCTGGGACCGCTACGACCGGGCCAACCGGGCGGTGAAGGCCTACCTGGCTCTGGCCGCCGGGTTGGCGGCAGCGGACGCCCAGGATGAGGAGGACCCCGACGCGGAGAACGAGGGCGAGGACGACGACCCGGAGCGTTACGAGGACGAGCTCCGCTCGCTGCTGGATGACCTCGCGGCACACCCCGAGATCCCCGAGGGCGCCGATCGCTCCAACCGCATGGACGACCTCCTCGACACGCCGAGCGGCGAGGATCGCCAGTGGACGGAGGTGGG
>SLDB01000244.1 GCA_007125475.1 Nitriliruptoraceae bacterium
AGGACCCCGCTCATCGGAGCCAGCAGGTAGTTCTCGCGCGCCAGGGCACTGACGATCGTGGCCGGATCCCTCCCCAGATCCGCGCGGGTACGAGCATCGCCTTCCAGCACGCCGACCGAGCGCAGGCAGTTGCGCAGTCCCGCGTTGGCGAGGTCGTTGACCTCGGGGGCGATGTAGCCGCCCCCGCCCAGTTCGGTCGTGACGACGACCTTGCCCATGTCGCTCGCGGTGTCGGGCAGGAGCCCGGTTCCTGCGATGTTGGTGTAGAGCATGTGGAAGTCGGAGTTCCACGCCTTCATCGCTTCCAGCATGAGTCCGCCCTGCACCGGGTCGTCGACGCGACGCATGTGGGACATCGGGAAGAAGTGCATCGATCGCCCGCCGGAGTGGATGTCGAAGACGTAGCGCACCCGGGGGAAGATCTCGGTCGTCAGGTGATGCGCGAGCCGTCGGGGCGGGGAGCCTTCCGGGTCGCCGGGGAAGGCGCGGTTCATGTTGGTCCCGTCCGGCCACAGCCTGGTGCCCTGGCTGGCGGCGGGCATGGACAGGCTCGGGACGAGGATGACCTGACTGCGCGCGGTCTCCTCCCCGTCGATGAGCGATCGCGCCAGGCGCTGGACCGCGATCTGTCCTTCGAACTCGTCGCCGTGCGTGCCGCCGAAGACGACGGCGGCACGGTCAGGGTCCGGCGGGCCGAACGTGGCCACGGGGATGAGTTCGTTGCGCCAACCGGAGTCGTTGGTCGAGGAGGGAACCTCGATGTAGCCCTGCTGGTGTCCTGCTCGGTCGAGGTCGACCGTGATGGTGACGTCGCTCATGGTCTGCTCTGGTCCTTCCGGTTCGATCGGGGTCGGGTCGACCTGGCTGCCAGATCGCTCTGGGCCGTGGTTGGTTGTTCGAGCTGCTCGCGTCCGACGGTGGAGGTGCGGTCAACCGGAGAAGAGGGTCTGTCCGTCCACGGAGATCTCCAGCGGGACCCGGTAGCGCTCGATGGCTCGTTCGTCGGGGGTCACCCCCAGCCCAGGGGCCTCGGGGGGATGGACCAGCCCGTCGGCGGCGACCTCGATGTTGGTGGTGGTCATCTCCCGGCACAGTGAGCTCGGCGCGAAGGGGTACTCGCAGAAACGGGAATCCTCGAGGTCCCAGTAGGGGGCGAGGGATGCCGCCAGGGCCAGCGACGATGTGAAGGAGTGGTTGACGTACTGCACCGGGAGATCCCGGGCGAACTCCGCGACCTCGCGCGCCGCCGTGATCCCACCGATCCGCCCGGCATCGATCTGGACGAAGTCGATGCGGCCGTGACGTATGAGCTGTTCGGCGATCGCGGGTTCGTGGGCCCCCTCACCGGTCGCCACGGGAACGTGGGGGTCGATGGCGGCCGCGGCGGCATAGGCCGACAGTTCGTGCGAACGGAAGGGCTCCTCGATCCAGGTCACGTCGAGTTCGGCGAGCCTGCGTGCTCGCACCTCGAGGGCGCCCACGTCGTCGATCCAGCGCGTCCCGACGTCGATCATGAGGTGGCGGTCATCGCCGATGCCCTCCCTGGCTGCCTCGGCGAGCGCCAGGTCCTCGTCGACACTGCCGCGGCCGAAGGGTCCCCAACCGAACTTCACCGCCCCGAAGCCGGCGGCTCGACACTCACGGCCGCGTTCCAGCGTCTCCTCAGGGGTGTCGCCGAACAGCACCGAGGCGTAGGGCAGCTTCGCATGGGTCGTGGTCGCCCCCAGTAGTGTGTGGACGGGAACCTCCCGTGCGCGTGCCAGCAGGTCCCACAGGGCGGCGTCGACGCCGGAGAGGGTGTGGGCGGCCTGGAGCAGGTCGAGGCTCTGGTCACGAACGAGCGCGTTGATGCCACGGATGTCGTCCGGTTCGTCGATCGGCATGCCGAGCACGCTGTCCTCGACGGGACGGCAGGCACCGTGTGACATCGGTGTGCACCAGGCAGCGATGCACGGTAGGGGCGAGCCTTCGCATTCGCCCCAGCCCTCGTGGTCCCCGGCGCGGATCCGGACGAGCAACGCATCCTGGCTGCCGTCGGCGGCATCGGTGACGGTCGGCATGCGCAGGTAGTAGAGGTCGACGGAGTCGATGTTCATGCGTTGGCTCCTCGTCGTCGGGGTGCGGCTGTCGGTGCCGTGTGGGAGGGGTGGGGGTTCCGCGTCGATCCCGAGGCGGGGGCTCGGGGTGGCGGTACGGATCGGGCGTGCTACCGAGCGGGCCGGGGTCCTGGCCGCCGAGGTGTCTGGTCCCGCTCACCATTCGGCGAAGCTGCCGTCGGGGTGCCGCCACAGCTCCGGTCGCCAGCGGTGGCCCGCGGCCGCGGCCCTCCTGACCGCGTCCTCGTCGATCTCGATACCCAGACCCGGCCCATCGAAGCGCTCGGCATGGCCCTCGCGGAAGCGGAAGGGCTCCGGATCCATCAGGTAGTGCAACAGGTCGGCCTCCTGGTTGTAGTGGATACCCAGGCTCTGCTCCTGGATGAGGAAGTTGGGGGTCGAGAAGGCGACCTGCATGCTCGCGGCCAGTGCGATCGGACCCAGCGGACAGTGGGGGGCGAGCACCGCTCCGGTGGTCTCCGCGGCTGCCGCGATGCGCCGGACCTCCGAGATCCCACCCGCGTGGGACAGGTCGGGTTGGGCGACCGCGATCCCGGCGTCGAAGGCGGGTACGAAGTCCCAGCGACTGAAGAGTCGTTCTCCGGTCGCGATGGGGATGGTCGTCGAGGCGACGACGCGGGACAGCTCCGCGGTCAGCTCGGGGGTGACCGGCTCCTCGACGAACAGGGGCATGAGGGGTTCCAGCAGCGGCAGGAGGCGTCGGCTCATGGCCGGGGAGACACGGCCGTGGAAGTCCAACGCGAAGTCGAAGTCCGGGCCGCAGGCCTCGCGGACCGCTG
>SLDB01000073.1 GCA_007125475.1 Nitriliruptoraceae bacterium
GTCACGGTGCTGGCGACGTGGGCGCCGGGGCTCACCGACGGGCTCGGCGACAACCACGAGGGCCGGATCCTGGGCCGTCACGCCCTCCACGTCGCCAACGCCCAGGAGCACGGACTCGCCGGATCCGGGTGGCTGTCCGACTGGAGCCCGTACGGCGGCGGCCCCGACGGCGACCAGGCCTCCTACGCCCACCACCCGCCGCTGATGAACCTCGGCTACTACCTCACCGCGCAGCTGCTGCCGGTCGAGATCGACGTCGCCGTCCGCGCCTTCGCCACCCTCACCGGGATCGCGGCGCTTCCGTTGGGTGCGGCGGTGCTCCGCCGGTTGGGGTTCGGGTGGTGGCCGACGCTGGCGGCGACGACCGCGGTCGCGATCACCCCGCTGTTCTGGGTCTACGGGAGGTTGCACGGCAACGTCTCGCTGCTGCTGGCGATGCTCCTGCTGGTCGTGCGCCTGCGTGAGGACCGGCCGATCGGCCGCGGTGAACTGGTGCTCGGCGCCGGGCTGTCGTTCGCGGCGGTGGTCGGCGGGTACCTGGGGCTCGCCGCCGCGGCGCTGCTGGGGCTGTGGTTGCTGACCAGCCGGGGCCTGGACCGGGTGACGTGGGTCGTCGGCTCGGCGATGGCGCTCGGGGCGGCGGTGACCGCGGCGTTCGTCGTCGGCGGCACCGGCGCCGCCGGCGTTGCCGACCAGGTGCAGCTGCGCACCGGCGGGGGAGGCTTCACCGCCGGCGAGTTCGTCGAACGCCTCGCCCGGTGGTTCCAAGAGCTGCTGCCGGGGTGGTGGCGGTGGGTGCTGGCCCCCGCGGCGATCGTCGCCGGGATCGCCGACCGGCGCAGCCGAACCCCGCTGCTCCTGCTCGGCCTGGTCGCGGTCGGCTACATCGTCGGGCTGCCCAACGGCTCGTTCGTCCACGACTACTGGGTGTTCCCGGTGCTGCTGCCGGTGTGGCTGGGTACGGCCGCGCTCGTCGAAGCCGCCGGCGAGCTCGCGCCGAGGTGGCGGGGAGCGGTCGCCGCCGGGGCGTTGGCCGTCGCGGCCACGATCGGGGTCGTGGGGGTCCCGGGGGCCGAGACGGACACCGGTCAGGCCTCGGCCGCCGGGCTGGCCCGCTCCTCAGTCGCCGAGGCCTACCTCGACGGGCCCCGTCAGGCCGGCACGTTGGTGCGTGACATCGGCCCGGCCGACGGCCAGCAGCGGGCCTGGCGCACCGCCGGGATCCCCACCCCCCGGTGGCACGCCTTCTACTGGCAGCTCGCCCCGCTGGAGCTCACCGACGCCGACGACCTGGCCCGTGTCGGCGACGACGAACGGGTGCTGGTCAAGCTCGACCGGCTCGGGGGGTGGCTCGCCGACGTGGGCGGCGATGAGGGTGGCGGCGATGAGGGTGGCGGCGACGGTGACGATGACCGCGACGGTGGCGGCGAGCTCTCCACCGCCGAGGTGGCCGAGGTCGCCGAGGCGCAGCGGGGCAACTACGCGGTGCTCACCGGTGCGCAGCTGAGGGCGCTGGCGGCGAGCTGACGGCCGGAGGCAACCGGGCGCACCCGTCGGACACCGCTGGCGGCGCGCAGCCTCCTCAGGAGGTGTGGCGCAACGTGCCGCGCAGGGCGGTGCCGTCGTCGAGGGCGACCCACACCTCGGCTTCCCCGGGGGCGTGGACGAGGTCGGCGAACCGCCTCAGCGAGTCGGCCTCGAACACCTCGTCGGTGACGAACCCGGCGCGCTCGACCGCCTCGGTGAGCGCCTCACCGTCGGCGAGCTCGAGGAACACCTCGCCGTCGGCCACCGAGCGAAGCACCGCACCGGTGTCACCGAACCCCGCGTCGACGCCGGAGAGTTCGAGGGTGTAGGCGAGCGTGCCGTTGAAGGCGTTCACGGTGAGCACCGCGGTGCCGGCCGGCTCCGCCCCTGCCTCGCCGTCGTCGGCCGCCGTGACGGTGAGCTCGGCCATCAGCACCTGCACGCTGGAGGTGGGCTTCCACCGCTGGTGACGGTCGGCGTAGTCGGCGGCACGCATCAGGAACGTGGCCAGCTGCCCACGGGTCACCGGGGCGTGGGGGGCGTAGGTCCCGTCCTCGCCGCCGAGGACGACCCCCGCGCCGGCCAGCGCCCCGATCTCCGCTTCGAAGGTGGTGCCGGCGACGTCGGTGAACGGCGCCTCGGCCGCGGGTGGCAGCGGCCCGTCGACGGCGAAGACGTCGGCGTAGCTGATCGCGTTCACCACGATCCGGGCGAACTGCCCCCGGGTGACGTCGTCGTCGGGGGCGAACACGCCGTCGCCACGCCCACCGACGACGCCGGCTTCGGCCAGCGCCTCGATCGAGTCGGCGTGGACGTTGCCCTCGATGTCGTCGAAGTGGGGCTCGTCGGGGGTGGGCAGCGAGATCCCGGTGGCCGTGCGCAGCCACCCGGCGACGAACGTCGCGACCTGGTCACGGGTGACGTCGACCGACGGGCGGTAGGTGCCGTCGTCGAACCCGGCGACGAGGCCGTAGGCGGCGGCGCACTCGATCGATCCGAGGTGGGGTTCGCCGACGTCGGCGAAGGCCTCGACATCCTCGGCGGGGGTGTCGGGTGGCGGGCAGACCCGCTCGATCCCACGGGCCTGCACCTGTTCACCATCGTCCTCGTCGGCCAGCGCCGCGGTCGGGACGGCGGTCGGGACGGCGAGGACCGCCAGCGCCACCACCAGCACCGACGCGCGCAACCCCCGGCGGAGGGCACCGCTGCCCACCCCGCGGCCACGGCCGGGCCAGGGGGGAGGCAAGCGGGGCGTTCGGCGTGGAAGCATCGCTGCATCCTCCCACCCGCTCGGGGCGGCGGCAACTGACGTACGGCCGCGCCCGTGGCCTTCCGCGTCACGGCGCGGCACCGTGCGGCACGGCGTGA
>SLDB01000034.1 GCA_007125475.1 Nitriliruptoraceae bacterium
ACCCCGGTCCTGGCCGACCGGGTCACGACGCTCCTCGCCGACGCCCCCGACGGGGTGTGGGTCGACGGCACCGTCGGTGCCGGTGGCCACGCGCACCTCGTCACCACCGCCCGCCGCGAGCGGTACGGCCGGGCCCACCTGGTCGGGATCGACCGCGACCCGACGGCCCTGACCCTGGCCCGCCAGCGCCTGGCGGAGCTCGACGCCGACCCGGCGGTGCGGATCGACCTCGTGCGGGCGCGCTTCGACGCGCTCGGCGAGGTCCTCGACGACCTCGGCATCGACGCCGTCGCCGGGGTGCTGCTGGACCTGGGGATCTCCTCGATGCACGTCGACCAGGCGGCACGGGGCTTCAGCTACCGCCTCGACGGGCCGCTCGACATGCGGATGGATCCCGATGCGCCGCACACCGCCGCCGACCTGGTGAACACCCTCGACGCCGGTGACCTGGCACGGATCATCACCGAGTACGGCGAGGAGCGGTTCGCCCGCCGGATCGCCGACGCCGTCGTCGCCCACCGGCCGATCACCCGCACGACCGTCCTCGCCGAGGTCGTCCGAGACGCCGTCCCCCAGGGCGCGCGTCGGCGGGGACCGCACCCGGCCACCCGGACGTTCCAGGCGTTGCGGATCGCGGTGAACGGCGAGATCGACGCCCTCGAAGCGGTGCTGCCGGTGGTGATCGACCGGCTCACCACCGGGGGGGTGGCGGTGGTCCTCAGCTACCACAGCCTCGAGGACCGCCCGGTGAAACGCGCGTTCGCCGAGGCGGCGCGGGGGTGTGTCTGTCCTCCACGGCTGCCGGTGTGCGCCTGTGGGCGGACCCCGCTGGTCGAGCACGTCGTCCGACGTCCGGAGCGTGCCGACGAGACCGAGGTCGCCGCGAACCCACGGGCCTCGGCGGTCCGCCTCCGTGCCGTGCGTCGGCTCGCCCCCCCACCCGAGGCCGACCGCCCCGGTCGCCGACCGTCACGGTCGGCCGGGACCGGAACCATCGATCCGGAGGAGACCGCGTGAGCGCTGTCACCGCCCCGCTGAAACGGACCCGTCCCCACGCGCCCGAACGGCGCCGTCCCCACCTCGAGGTCGTCGAGGAGGCACGGCCCCGTCACACCCTGGTGTACGCGGTCACGATCCTCACCGTGCTGGCGGCGGTGATCTTCGGTGCGGTCACGTTCAACGCCCTTGCCGCCTCGGCCTCCGTCGCCGCGCGCGGCCTGGAGGCCGAGGTCACCGCCGGCGAGCGCGAGTACGCCCAGCTCATCGCCGACGTCGCCGCCCTGGAGAGCCCGGCCCGGATCCGCGAGGAGGCCGAGGCGCTCGGCCTCGTCCAGGACGGCCCGACCCGGTACCTGCCGGTGGACCGCAACCTCCCCGCCGACGGCGCGGTGCCACCGACCGAGTCGCACAACGGCGGTCCCGACCCGCTCAAGCCGCTGCTGTCGGTGCACCCGTGACCCGCCAGCCACCGCGACGGGCCGCCTCGCTGAGCCTCGGTGCACGGCTGCGCGGACGCGGGGCCCGGCGGGTCCCGCGGACCGTCGCCGAGATCAGCGTGCGCCGTATCCGGTGGACGCTGGCGATCTGCCTGCTGCTCGTCGGGCTCGCCGCCGCGAAGCTCGTGGAGATCCAGGTGATCAACGCCGAGTCGTACGCGGAGTCCAGCGTCCGGCAGCGGGCCCGGACCGTCGAGCTCCCCGCGGTGCGCGGTCGGATCTACGACCGTGACGGCGAGGTGCTGGCCACCTCGGTCGACAGCGCCACCGTCTACGCCGACCCCCGGGCGTTCCGCCCCTCGACGACCTCAGATGGGGAGTCGCTGCCGGCCGCGGCGGACACCGGTGCCGTCGCCGCCGAGCTCGCGCCGCTGTTGGGCACCGAGGCCCAGGTGCTGGTCGAACGCTTGGAGCGTGACTCCCACTTCGTCTACCTGGGCCGTCAGCTCGACTGGGACGTCGGTGAAGAGGTCACCGCCCGTGAGCTCCCCGGGATCGGGGTCCTCACCGAGCCCAGTCGGGTGTACCCGGCCGGGCCGTTGGCGGCCCAGGTCCTCGGCTTCACCGGGATCGACGGGGAAGGGCTGCAGGGCCTGGAGTCACGCTACGACGACGTCCTCGCCGGGCGCGCCGGGATGCTGGGTCTCGAACGCGCCCCCGGAGGCCTCGAGATCGCCTCGGCGACCCGGGAACTCTCACCGCCGCAGCCCGGGACCGACCTGGTCCTCACCCTGGACCGGCAGATCCAGGAGGCCGCCGAGCACGCCGCCGCCGGGGCGATGGAGGAGCACGACGCCAACGGGGCCGGCGTCGTCGTCCTCGACGTCGGCACCGGCGACGTCCTGGCGATGGCCAGCACCCCCGGCTTCGACCCGAACGATCGTGGACAGGCGGACGGCTCGGCGTGGACCAACCGGGTGGTCACCGACGTCTTCGAGCCCGGATCGACGCAGAAGGCGTTGACGATGGCCGCCGCGATCGAGGAGGGGTTGATCACCGCCGGGAGCCAGGTCGAGGTCGGTGACGCCGTGACCGTCTCGGGCAAGACGTTCCGGGACGTGCACCCCCTGGGCGAGGACTCGGCCTCCGCCGCCGAGATCCTCGAGCGCTCCAGCAACGTCGGGACGATCCGGGTGGCCCAGCAACTCGGCGAGGAGCGCCTCGAGTCGTACCTGCGCGCCTTCGGGTACGGCGCCACCACCGGCTCCGGCTTCCCCGGGGAGTCCGCGGGGCTGCTGATGCCTGCCTAGTCGTGGTGGGGAACGTCGCTGCCGACGATCGCCATCGGCCACGGCGTCGCCGTCACCCTGCTCCAGCTCGCCAACGCCTACGGCACCCTCGCCAACGACGGCGTCGCGGTGACCCCCAGCCTCGTCCGCGGGACCGTCGGCGAGGAC
>SLDB01000258.1 GCA_007125475.1 Nitriliruptoraceae bacterium
GGCGTCGGCACCGACGAGGAGGCCGGCGCACACGGCGGCGGCGACGTTCGCGACGTGGTGCGGCGGCGGGCGGCGGTCGTCGGCCAGCGCGGCGAGGTCGACGACCGGGCCGTCGTGTGACGGCAGCCGCGCGGTGAGCACGCCGTCCACGACCCCGACACCGACGTCGACGTCCCCGGCATGCCAGAAGGCGGCACGGCGACCCGGGGCCGACGACGCCACCTGCGCGGTCGCGGGGTCGCCGGCGTTGGTCACGGCCCAATCGTCACCGCGCTGGGCGACGAAGAGTCGGGCCTTGGCCGCGGCGTAGGCCGCCATATCGGCGTGCCAGTCGAGGTGGTCGGCGGAGAGGTTCAGCACCACCCCGACCTCCGGACGGAGGCGCTCGACGAACCTCAGCTGGAAGCTGGAGAGCTCGGCGACCAGGACGGCGGTCGGCGTGCTCGCCGCCGCGACGTCGCACACCGGTGGGCCGATGTTGCCGCAGGCGTGCGCCTCGAACCCCGCTTCGGTGAGGATCGCGGTGACGAGCTCGGTCACCGAGGTCTTGCCGTTCGTCCCGGTGATCCCGACGAGGCGACGAGGGTGGCACCGGATCGCGAGCTCCGGCTCGGACCACACCGGGATCCCGGCGGCGGACGCGGCACGCAGCACCGGTGAGCGCTCGGGCACCCCCGGTGAGGGCACGACGAGGTCGACCTCCCCGCCACTGATGACACCGACGGGGTCGGAGGTGAACCGGGCACCGAGCTCGGCGGCCCGGGCGGTCGCCGGGTGGTCGGGGCGGTCGTCGGTGACGGTCACCTCCACCCCGGCGCCGACGAGGGCGCGGGTGGCGGCGAGACCGGAGGCGCCGAGCCCGACGACCAGCGCCCGGCGCACACCGGCGAGGCGATCGTCGTACCCGGTCACGTCAACGGTCCGACCCGGTTGATCCACTCGGCGTAGAACACCCCGAGCCCGAGGACGATCCCGATCGCGGCGATGATCCAGAACCGCACGATGATCGTCGTCTCCTGCCAGCCCAGCAACTCGAAGTGGTGGTGCAACGGCGCCATCCGGAACAGCCGGTTGCCGGTGGTGCGGAACACCGCCACCTGCAGGATCACCGACAGCGTCTCGATCACGAACAACCCGCCGAGGAGGACGAGCAGGACCTGGGTGCTGGTGGCGATCGCGACGGCGGCCAGCAGCCCTCCCAGCGCCAGCGAGCCGGTGTCTCCCATGAAGATCCGGGCCGGTGGGGCGTTGTGCCACAGGAACCCCGCGCACGCGGCGGCGACGGCCGCGACGACGATCGCCAGGTCGAGCGCCTCGTTCACCCCCAACGGGTAGTCGGCGGAGTTCCGGAACTGCCAGAACAGGATGAGGGCGAACGCCCCGAACACCAACCCGCCGGAGCCGGCGGCGAGGCCGTCGAGGCCGTCGGTGAGGTTCACCGCGTTGGAGGCACCGGTCAGCAGCAGGAACACCCACAGGAAGAACGCCCATGCCGGGAGGTCGAACGCGATCTCCCCGACGACCGAGACGTTCTGCGGGATGTCGGCGAACCGCGGGCCCACCCAGGCGAACACCGCGGCGATCACGGCCTGCCCGGTGAACTTCGTCGTCTTGTTCAACCCGAGGTTCCGCCGCATCCGCAGCTTGATGAGGTCGTCGGCGAACCCGACGGCGGCCATCCCCACGAACGACCCGACGACGAGGAGCCCGGTGGCGGTGATCGTCCCCCCGACGAGGTGGGCGACGCCGTAGGCCAGCACCGCGGCGAGGACGATCGCGGTCCCCCCCATCGTGGGGGTACCGGCCTTCGAGTGGTGGCTGACCGGGCCCTCCTCGCGGATCGCCTGCCCGAAGCCGTGCCGCCGGAAGTAGCGGATCACCAGCGGGGTGCCGAGCAGCGACGCCAGCAGCGCGATCGCGCCGGCGATCAGGATCGCGATCACCTCGGCGTCTCCCCGTCGGCCGGTGCCGTTTCGGCGCCGGGGTCGGTGCCGCCGCGGGCGAGCGCCTCGGTCACCGCTTCCAGGCCGACGACCCGTGAGGCCTTGACCAGGACGGTGTCGCCACGTCGGACGAGGGCGGCGACCGCGGCGCCGGCGGCGTCGGCGTCCGGTACCCGCCGGACGTCGGCGACGCCAGCGTCGGACGCCGCGGCGGCGAGGTCTTCCCCGGCGGCCCCGACCGCCACCAGGACGTCGACGCCGGCGGCCGCACAGTGCCGGCCCACGGTGGTGTGGGCCGCCGCCGAGGACGGACCGATCTCGGCCATCTCTCCCAGCACCGCGATGCGCCGGCCGTCGGTGTCGATCCCTTCCAGGGTGTCCAACGCCGCGATCACCGAGGCGGGGTTGGCGTTGTAGGCGTCGTCGAGGACGTGCACCCCGTCGAACGAACGCAGCTGGGAGCGCCACGGACTCACCGTGGCCGCGGAGATCGCCGCCGCCGCGTCGACGACGTCCACGCCCAGGTGCCCGGCGACGGCGATCGCCAGCAGCGCGTTGCCGAGGTGGTGGCGACCGGCGATGGACAGGCGCACCTCCGCCCGACCCCAGGGGGTGACCGCGGTCGCGGTGGCCCGGGCCGCGGCGTCGAGGCGGACGTCGCGGGCGTGGACGTCGGCGGCGGGATCGTCGGGGGCGACACCGATCACCCGCGGGGCGGCGGCGGCCATCGAGGCGACCCGGTGGTCGGCGACGTTGAGGACGGCCACCCCGTTCGGTCCCAGCGACTCGACGAGCTCCCGCTTGGCGGCGGTGATCACCTCGATCGAGCCGAAGGCCTCCAGGTGTGCCTCGGCGACGGCGGTGACCACGGCGACGTCCGGGGCGACCATCGGGGCGAGGTCGGCGATGTCACCGGGGTGGCGCGCCCCGATCTCGGCGACGACGA
>SLDB01000282.1 GCA_007125475.1 Nitriliruptoraceae bacterium
CTCCTCCTCGGCCTTCCGCTCCGCCTCGGTCTTGCCGAGGGACTCACGGAAGCGCGAGGCATCGGCGTCCGAGACGGACGACGAATGGCTCTTGGCTTCGATGCCGAGATCACCCAGGCGACGCAGGACCTCCCGATTGTGGAGACCGGTCTCCTTGGCCAACTCGTAGACGCGGACCTTGTTGCTCACGCGTTCTCGCTCCTCACGGTGCCCTCAGGCACCCGGTGGTCCACCACCATGGCGTACAGCTCGTCGAGCGCTGCGAGGCCCTCGGGGCCGACCGCGCCCCGGAGGGCGCGGCGGAGTGCGGCTGCGTCACGTCGACGTGCCGACGCGATGCAACGGGGGTCGGGGCAGAGGTACGCCCCGCGGCCGGGGAGCCGATCGTACGGATCGGCGAGCACCCCGGACGGGGTCCTCGCCACCCGCAGCAGCTCGTGCTTGGCACGAACCGCGCGGCATCCGATGCAGCTCCTCAGCGGCGCTCGTGGCGCGGTGCCCGCCAAGGGTACTTCCTCGCTCGTCGGTCGGGGGTCATGGGTCGGGGATCAGGGGGTGCGCGACGCCGGGCGGCGCCGACGCGCCGGTGTCAGGCCGGGGGGTGCTGCACGGGCAGATCGGTCGGTGCGGCGTCCGGATCGGCGCTGGCGACGTCGTCGGATTCGTCCTCGAGCGCCGAGCGGCGGACCGCCTCGGCCGACTCGAACGCCGCCTCGATCGCCTTCGCGCCCTCGTCGGAGAGCGGGTTGCCGTACTCGTCGATGAGGCCGGCCTCGAACGCCTCCTGGAAGGCACGCTGCTCCTCGGCGAACTGCGTCTCGGACTTGATGTCGATCCGCCATCCGGTGAGCCGGGCGGCCAGCCTCGCGTTCTGCCCCTCGCGGCCGATCGCCAGCGAGAGCTGGTAGTCGGGGACGACGACGAGCGCGGTGCCGTCCTCGGGGTACAGATACACCTGCGAGACCTTCGCCGGCGACAGGGCGTTGCCGACCAACTGCTCCGGCTCGTCCGCCCAGCGGACGATGTCGATGCGCTCCATCTCCTCGGCGTGCAACTCCTTCTGGACCCCCCGCGCCCGCTGCCCGGCCGGACCGACGCAGGCCCCGACCGGGTCGACGTCCGGGTCGTGTGAGACCACCGCCACCTTCGTGCGGTGACCTGCCTCCCGGGCGATCCCCTTGATCTCGACGATCCCCTCCTCGATCTCGGGGACCTCGAGCGCGAACAACCCCACCACCAGCGCCGGGTGCGTCCGTGAGGCGACGATCTGGGCGCCGCGGAGTTGCTTGCGCACCTCGATCACCACCGCCCGGGTGTGCGCGCCGTGTTCGAGACGTTCGTTGGGGACCTGCTCGGAGTACGGGAGCAACGCCTCGGTCCGGCCGAGCTCGACGAGGGTGACGTTGTTCTGCTGACTCACCGTCCCGGCGATGATGTCGCCCTCGCGCCCCACGAACTCCCCGTAGGTCGCCTCGCGTTCGGCCTCACGGAGGCGTTGGAGGAGGACCTGCTTCGCGGTCTGCGCCACGATCCGCCCGAAGTCCTTCGGTTCCTCGCGCCACTCGGTGACGACGTTGCCGTCGTCGTCGAGTTCCTGGGCGTACAGCGTCACCTCGCCGGTGGTGCGGTCGACGGTGACCCGCGCCTCGTCAGCGGTGGCCTGGGCCGAGCGCTTGTACGCGGAGGCCATGGCGTTCTCGAACGCCTCGACGACCGTGAGGAAGTCGATGCTCTTGTCGCGCTCGATCTGACGCAGCGCGTCGATGTCGATCTTCACCTCGAGCCTCCTGTGTGGTCACCACGGCAGCACGACCTGGGCGTGCTCGATCTCCCCGAGGGGGATCACGAGCTCGTCTCGGTCGTGGCGCAGCGTGATATCGATGTGCGACGCGGACGTCAGCTCGCCGGTGAACGACGTGACCTCACCGTCGACGATGCGCTGGACGCGCACGTCCCGCCCCACGTTCCGGGCGAAGTCCCGAGGGCGTTCCAACGGGCGGTCGGCACCCGGTGAGGTCACCTCGAGGGTGTACCCACCGTCGATCGGGTCCCGCTCGTCGAGGACGGCCGAGACCCGTCGCGACAGATCGGCGATCACGTCGATGTCGAGCGCCGCGTCGGCGTCGAGCTCGCGTGCATCGGCGGTGATCCGCACCAGGCGGCGCCCACCGGTGCCACGGACCGTGACGTCGAGGACCTCGACCCCGAGCTGCTCGGCGATCGGTGCGGCGAGGTCGTGGACAGCCGCGGCGAGTTCGTCGTGCGCCTCGTCGGTCACCGCCACACCTCCTCGTCGGCTTGGGCTTCGCTCGGTCCGCGTCCTCCCGTCGTCGGCGACGACCCGGGCGGCACCCGTGCCGTGTGCACGTCTGCCCCACGTCAACGGCCGGCCCCAACGGGCCGGCCGCCGCATCGGACGTCAGCTGTCGGTCACGCCTGTCTTCGCCGTGGGCGGGTCGTCACGTCCGTCGGTCCGCCGGGGTCGTCCCCGGCCCGAACGCGGCGCAGCGGGCCGTCAGGCCCGCCGCACTCCCTGGGAGCCTACCACGCGGCGGACACCCCTGCCACGGCCCCGGGGGCGCAGCGGAGCCCGGCGACGGACCCGGCCGACGGCGCGTCCGGGTCAGGCCACGACCGGGGAGCCCTCCCCCCGCTCGGCACGGATCTCGGCGGCCATCTCGGTGGCGTAGTGCACCAACGCCTCGACGATGTCCTCCTCCCGGACCGTGGCGATCTTCACGCCCTTCTGGATGATGTCGCCCTTGCCGTTCCCGGCAGCGACCCCCAGGTCGGCCTCGCGGGCCTCCCCGGGCCCGTTCACCACGCACCCCATCACCGCGACGCGCAGCGGTGCGTCGATCCCCTCCAGGCCCTGCTGGACGTCCTCGGCCAGCGTCCAGACATCCACCTGGGCCCGGCCACACGACGGGCACGAGACGACGTCCAGGCCGCGCTCACGCAGGTGCAGCGCCTCCAGGATCGCGATCCCGGCCTTGACCTCCTCGACCGGATCCGCCGACAGCGAGACGCGGATCGTGTCCCCGATCCCCTCGGCCAGCAGGGTCCCGATCCCCACCGACGACTTGATCGACCCGGTGTGCAGCGGCCCGGCTTCGGTGACCCCCAGGTGCAGCGGGTAGTCGGTGCGGTCGGCCAACAACCGGTAGGTCTGGATCATCACCCACGGGTCCGAGTGCTTCACGGAGATCTTCGTGTCGCCGAAACCGACGTCCTCCAACAGTCGGACCTCGCGGAGCGCGGACTCGACCATCGCCTGCGGCGTCGGTCCCCCGAACTCGGCGAGGACGTCGTCCTCCAGCGACCCGCCGTTCACCCCGATCCGGATCGCGACCCCGGCGTCGGCCGCCATCTCCCCGAGCAGCGCCACCTTGTCGTGCTTCTTGATGTTCCCCGGGTTGATGCGCACCCCCGCGCAACCCGCCTCGATCGCCATCACCGCGTACTTCCACTGGAAGTGGATGTCGGCGATGAGTGGGATACGGGCGTGCTCGGCGATGTAGGCCAGCGCCTCGGCGTCCTCGCGTCGCGGCACCGCGACGCGGACCGCGTCGGCCCCGGCGGCCTGCGCGGCCGCGATGGCCTGCAGGGTGAGGTCGGCCTCGTGCGTCGGCGTCACCGTCATCGTCTGCACGCTCACGGGCGCCCCACCCCCGACGTCGAGGGGGCCGAGGCGGATACGCCGGGTCGGACGGCGAACCGGGCCGTCCACCCCGCCGGAGACGGATGGCGCGGACCCGACGATCGGGAGCGAGGCCCCCGTGGGAGGTGAGGTGGTCACAGCGGCCTCCTGTGCACGGTGGACGACACCGTTGGCCGGGCGGGCCGTCGCCCCCGGAAGGCTACCGCCCGCAGCCGGCACCGTCCGGTGGGCCGGCTCACAGACGCAGCGGGTCGCGGATGTCCAGCCACAGCGTGGTGACCACGACCAGCAGCAGGACCCCGATCACCGGGACGGCGACGGCGGTGATCGCCCGGGGGTCGACGGCGAAGTCCTGTGGCCGGCCGCGGAGACGCCGCACGACGTTCCCGGCCTTCTCGATCGCGGTCACGGCGAGGTGTCCGCCGTCGAACGGCGGCAGCGGCACCAGGTTGAGGATGAACAGGAACGTGTTGACGTACGCCAGCAGCAACAGCAGCGAGAACAACCCCACCGCACCACCGGCCTCGGCGGTCTGACCGGCGAGGTTCGCGATCCCGATCACCGAGACCACCCCCTCCGGGTCGCGCTCCTGGGCGCCGATCGTGGTCGAGACCAGCCCACCGAGCCCTTCCGGGCTGAACACCATCACCAGCCCCTGCACGCTGGCACCGAGCATCGGCACGACCCCACCGACCGGCTGGGCCTCAGACCCCCGCAACGCACCTGCCGCGGCCTCGACGGTCGTCAACCGCTCGGTCACCGGTAACGGGGCGTACCCGGCGACGCCGACCTCCTCGCCCGTGTCGGGATCGGTGTCGGTGCTCGGTTCGAGGACGAGCTCCGTCTCGGCCCCGTCGCGCTCGATCAGCAGGGTCGTCGGCTGGCCGGGGCGGTCGCGGATCACGTCCCGGAGGGTGAAGAAGTCGTCCGACACGACGTCCTCGACGGCGAGGATGACGTCTCCGGCGCGCAGCCCCGCCTGTTCGGCCGGGGAGTCCTCGACGACGGCGGCGACCTCGGTGCCCACCTCGCCGGTGGGGAGCGGGGTGGCGAGGTAGGCGACGAACATCAGGCCGAACGCGATGAACAGGTGGGTCACCGGTCCGGCGAACACCGCCACCGCCCGCTGCCAGGGGGGCCGGTCGCCGTAGAACCTCCCGGCGTCCCCACGGTGCAGCCGCCACGCCAGGTCACCGACCCGTGCCGGGTCTCCGACCTCGGTGACCAGGATCTCGGTGAGCTGGCCCCGGGCCTCGCCCAGGGCAGGCTCACCGTCGTCGGGGGCCAACGCCGCCCGGGTGCGGCGCACGATCCGGTCGGCGAGTGGCGCAGGGGTCCCCCGCTCGGCGAGCGCCGTCGCGAGACGTTCGAACGTGGCCTCGCCGAACCCGGCGTCGACGCCGGCGTCGCGGCGGTCGGCCGCCAGCGCCGCCGGTGCCAGGACCTCGTCGACGAGCGGGGGGCGGCGTTCGTCGAGCGGGGTCATCCCCCGGATCGAGACGAACCCCCCCAGCGGGAACGCCTTCACCCCGTACTCGGTCTCGCCGCGCCGGGTCGACCACAGCGTCGGCCCGAACCCGACGAAGTAGCGATCCGCCCGCATCCCGAAGAGCTTGGCGGCGACGAGGTGCCCGAGCTCGTGGACGAGGATCGCCCCGATGATGACGACGACGAACGTCACGATCGCCAGTGCCGGGGTCATCGTCCCACCACCGAACACGCGTGGGTGGTGGCGGTCCGACGTGCCCAGTCGTCGGCGGCCACGACGTCGTCGATCCCGTGCGGCGGCGAAGGGTTCTCCGCGTCCCAGGCGTCGACGACCGCCTCGACGACCCGGGCGATCTGGGGGAACCCGAGGCGTTCGGCGAGGAACGCCTCGACCGCGACCTCGTTCGCAGCGTTCATCACGGCCGGGTAGCTGCCACCACGCCGCCCGGCGGCCTCGGCGATCGCCAGACAGGCGAACACCTCGCGGTCCACCGGCTCGAACGTCAGCTGCTGGGCCCGGGTCCAGTCACACGAGGTGAACGCGTGGGGGAGCCGGTCCGGCCAAGCCATCGCGAGCTGGATCGGCAGCCGCATGTCCGGCGGCGAGAGCTGGGCGATCGTCGACCCGTCGACGAACTCGACCATCGAGTGCACCACCGACTGGGGGTGGACGACGACGTCCAGGGACGCGAACGGGGTGTCGAAGAGCTCGTGCGCCTCGATGAGCTCGAGGCCCTTGTTCATCAACGTCGCCGAGTTCACCGTCACCAGCGGGCCCATCTCCCAGGTGGGGTGGGCGAGGGCCTCGGCAGGGGTGACACCGTCGAGCGCATCGGCGTCACGGCCGCGGAACGGGCCCCCGCTCGCGGTGAGCACCATCCGTGCCACCTCGTCACGGCGACCGGCACGGGCCGCCTGTGCCAGGGCCGAGTGCTCGGAGTCGACCGGGATGAGGTAGTCCTGGCGCCCCCCGGCGGCGTCGGCGGCCGCGGTGACCAACGCCCCCCCGACGATGAGGCTCTCCTTGTTGGCGAGCGCCACCGGGGTGCGGGCCGCGAGCGCCGCCAGCGTCGGGCGCAGCCCCACCGCCCCGGTGATCCCGTTCACGACGAGGTCGGCGTCGAGGGCCGCGAGCTCGGTGGCCGCGTCGGGCCCGTCGAGGACCTCGGCGTCGAGCTCACCGGCCAGGCCGCGCGCGGCATCGGTGTCGGCGACCGCGAGGTGGCCGACACTGTGCCGGGCGGCCTGCCGGGCCAACGTCGCCGTGTCGCGTGCCGCGGCGAGGCCGACGACGGTGAACTCCCCCGGGTGGGCGTCGACGACCTCGAGGGCCTGGCGACCGATCGAGCCGGTGGATCCCAGGATCACCACCCGCCGCGGGCGCCCCCGGCTCATCGCCGTGCTCCGTCGACCCGTTCGGCGGCCCCGATCGCGGCCGGCAGCCGGCTCCCGCCCCCGAGGGTGTAGGAGGCCAGCAGCTGCCCGCACGCGGCGTCCGCGTCCCGGCCCCGGGTGTCGCGCATGGTGATCTCCGCCCCGCCTCGACGCACCCGCTCGACGAAGGCGCGGCAACGCTGGGGCGTGGGCTCCTTCCACCGGACGCCCGGGGTCGGGTTCATCGGGATGACGTTGACGTGGGCCCGCTGACGACGGGCGATCGCCGCGAGGCGGTCGGCCTGCACGTCGTCGTCGTTGACCTCACCGATCAGGCACCACTCGATGCTCACCCGCCGGTTGGTGACCCGCCGGAAGTCACGCATCGCCGCCTCCACCTCGGCGAGCGGATGGGTGCGGTTCACCGGCACCAGATCGTCGCGCAACTCGTCGGTGGCCGCGTGCAGCGACACCGCCAGCGTCACCGGGAGGCGGAGTTCGGCGAGTCGCTCGATCCCGGGAACGAGGCCGACCGTCGAGACCGTGATCCCCCGGGCCGAGAGACGGAAGCCGTCCGGGTCGTTGAGCCAACGCACACTGGCCAATGTCGCCGGCAGGTTCGCCAGCGGCTCACCCATCCCCATGTACACGACGTTGGTGACGTGGTCGGGCGCGTCGTCGGGGAGGACGACCGCCCCCGTGCCGGCCCCATCAGCGCCGGCCTGGCGTGCCTCGGCGATCGCCCCGGTGCGCAACGCCGCGTCGGCGACGAGGACCTGGCGCACCACCTCACCGGCCGTGAGCTGGCGACGGAACCCGGCCTGCCCGGTGGCGCAGAACGGACACCCCATCGCGCACCCGGCCTGGGTGGAGATGCACACCGTCGCCCGTCGCGGATAGAGCATCAGCACGGTCTCGATCGCCTCACCGTCGGGGAAGCGCAGCAGCAGCTTGTGGGTATGGCCGTCGTCGGCGACGGTGTGGGCCACCAGTTCCGGGCGGCTGGCCGCGAACCGGTCGGCGAGGCGTGACCGCAGCGGAGCTGGGAGATCGGTCATCTCGTGCGGGTCGTCGACACCACGGACCAACCACCCGGAGATCTGGTCGGCGCGGTAGGCCGGCTCACCCAGATCGGCGACGAACCCCCGCAGACCGGGGCGATCCAGGGCGTAGGGATCGAGCGGCGCGGCATCGGTGGGCACGGGACCTCGGCGTGTCGTTCGACGGTGCTCTCACGCCGCGAGGGTACGCCACCGCCCACCCCACCCCGTCGCCGACGCGGACGCCGCGACCCCACCGGCCGGGGTCGACCGGTGCCGCCCCCGGTCGGCCACGACGCGGAGGTGGTCAGCCGACGACCACCAGCACGTAGTGGGCCAGTGGGAGGGCGAACAGCACCCCGTCGACGCGGTCGAGGACGCCGCCGTGTCCGGGGAGCGCCGTCCCGAGGTCCTTCACGCCCAGGTCGCGCTTGACCATCGACTCCACGAGGTCACCGACGAACCCGGCGGCGCCGCAGAGCACCGCGAACGCGGCCGCCTGGACCGGACCCAGGGAGGTGACCAGGGGGATCACCCCGGCGCCGACGGCGGCGGCCAGGACGAGACCGCCGACCAGGCCCTCCCATGACTTCTTCGGCGAGAGCCGGGGGGCGAGCTTGTGGCGACCGAACGGCACCCCGAACGCGTACCCGCCGATGTCGACGAGCGCGACGACCCCGACCACGGTGAGGAGGAGGACGGCCCCGTCGTCGTGACCGAGGAGGAGGACGGCGTACGACGCCAGGAACCCGACCCAGACGCCGAACAGCAGCGTCACCGCGGTGCGCTGCACCACGCCGTCACGCTCGCCGCGCAGGAGGACCGCCGTCACCGTCGCCCCCAGCAGGAACGCCACGCCGAGCCCCTGCCCGTGCGGGCCCAGGACCGCCGGCGCGACGATCAGCACCGGCGCCGAGGCGAGGAGCGGCCCGGGCATCGGTCGGTCGGCGTGATCGGCGAGTGCCCGACCGGCGTCGAGGTACGCGATCACCACCAGTGCGAGGACGACCGCGACGACGGCCTCGTCCCGCCACAGCACCGCCGCGACGACCAACGTGGCGAGCAGGGCGCCGACGAGGATCGCGGCGGGGAGGTCACGGCCTCCGACGTGGCGACGCGGGTTCACCGCGTCGGTTGGTTCGGACATCGGGCTCCTCGCCTCGGACGGACCCGTGACCGACGCACCGCGGCCGGCCGCCGCCACCGCGTCGGCCACCCGCCGGTCACACCTCGCGCAGTTCCTGCTCCTTGGTCTGCAGGGCGTTGTCGATCTGCCCGACGTGCTTGGCGGTGAGCTCTTCGAGCCCCTTCTCGGCCCGGTCGTGCTCGTCCTGGCCGACCTCGCCGTCGTCGACGAGTCGCTGCATCGCCTCGCGGGCGCTGCGTCGGATGTTGCGGACGGCGACCTTGCCGTCCTCGGCGGCCTGCTTCGCCAGCTTGATGTACTCCTGGCGGCGTTCGTCGGTGAGCTCGGGGAACACGCACCGGATCACCCCGCCGTCGTTCGACGGGTTCAGCCCGAGGTCGGCGTCACGGATCGCCTTCTCGACCTGGTTGACGGATCCCTTGTCGAACGGGTTCACCAACAGGATCCGCGGCTCGGGGACCGAGAAGTTCGCGAGTTGCTGCAACGGCGTGGGAGTGCCGTAGTACTCCACCATCACGCGGTCGAGCAGCTTCGGGTTCGCCCGTCCGGTCCGGATCCCCGAGAAGTCCTCACTGACCTTCTCGACGGCCTGACCCATCCGCCGCTTGGCGTCGCGGGTGATCTCCTCAAGGGTCATGGGGACCTCCTGGATCGTGCTGCTTGGTGTGGGTGCAGATGATGCCGGATCTGGCGTCCGCCGTGCGGTGCGGGTGACCCCGCCGGGACGCGCTACCCGGTGGCACGGACCAGCGTCCCGACCGGCTCGCCGCGCACGACGCGGGCGATGTTCCCCTCGCGCAGCAGTTCGAACACGATGATCGGGAGACCGTTGTCCATGCACAACGAGATCGCGGTGGCGTCCATGACCTTCAGGCCCTGGTTGAGGACGGCGAGGAAGTCGATCTCGTCGTAGCGCACCGCGTCGGGGTTGAGGCGGGGGTCGGCGTCGTACACGCCGTCCACCTGGGTCCCCTTGAGGATCGCGTCGGCGTCGATCTCCAGGGCCCGCTGCGCCGCGGTGGTGTCGGTGGTGAAGTACGGCGCCCCCAACCCGGCGGCGAAGATCACCACACGGCCCTTCTCGAGGTGGCGCACGGCCCGGCGCCGGATGTAGGGCTCGGCCATGGCCCGCATCTCGATCGCGGTCTGGACGCGGACCTCCACACCGGCCTTCTCGACGGCGTCCTGGAGGGCCAGGGCGTTGATCACGGTGGCGAGCATCCCCATGTGATCAGCGCTGGAGCGGTCCATCCCGGCGGCGGACGGGGCGTTGCCACGGAAGATGTTCCCGCCGCCGACGACGACCCCGATCTCGGTGCCGTCGCTGTCGCGCAGCGCCGCGATCTCCCGGGCGACCTGCGCGACGATGTGCGGGTCGAGCCCGCCCTGCACCGCCGGGTCGGAGAACGCCTCACCGGAGAGCTTGAGCAGCACCCGCCGCAGTGGTTCCCGGTGCGCCACGTCTCCCCCCGGCCTGAAGCCTCGGTCCTGTCCCGGCGAGCCTAGCGGCGGGTCCGGTGGCGCCGGGACGGCGGTCCGAGGCCCCGCGCGTGGTGCCGGCGATTCAGCCGCCGACCTCGAACCGGGCGAATCGGGCGACCTCGAGCTTCTCGCCGACGGTGGCCTGGACCTCGCTGATCACCTGCGCGACCGTGCGGTCCGGGTCGATCACGTACGGCTGGTTCAGCAGGACCCAGTCTTCGTAGACCTTCTTGACCTTGCCCTCGACGATGCGCTCGACGATGTCCTCGGGCTTGCCCTGTTCGAGGGCTTCCCGGCGGACGAAGTCGCGCTCCTTGGCCAACAGGTCGGGGTCGACGTCCTCCTCGCGCACCACGAGCGGCTTCGCGGCGGCGACGTGCATCGCGAGGTCCCGGGCGAGCTGCTGCACCGCGTCCGCCTTGGCGACGAAATCGGTCTCACACGACAGCTGCAGCAGCACCCCGACCTTCGCCGGCATCCCCGGGGTCGGGGCGTGCAGGTAGGTGTGGACGAGGCCTTCGCCGGCGGTGCGGTCGGCGGCGCGGGCGTCCATCTTCGCCCCGGTGCGTTCACGGACGAGTTCGGCGGCCTTCTCCGGGTCGCCGTCGGCGTCCACGAGGGCTTTCTTGCACGCCATCATGGGGGCGTTGGTGAGCTCACGGAGCTTCTTGACGTCTGCGGCGGTGATCGACACGGCGGATCCTTTTGCGTGTGGTGACGGCGCGGTCGGCACCGACTGGGCGGCGCGGTCGGGCCCGTGCGGGCCCGGCCGGTCCCCGCGACGC
>SLDB01000015.1 GCA_007125475.1 Nitriliruptoraceae bacterium
GGCCGGCCACAACCTGTTCAAGTTCGCCCCGGAGATCGGGGAACGGCTGGCCACCTCGGCGCTCGAGCAGCGCCCCGACGAGTCGTTATCGCCGGCCCACCGGCTCGGGCTCGCCGCAGCCGCCGTCCCCGGCGCGTGAGCCCCTCCCCCGGTCGCCCTCGGCCGCCGGCGGTGACCGGAAGTGCTTGACGGTCGGTCACAGGTCGGTGATGCTCGATCACACGAGCGGGTGAGGATCAGCATGCTGCGCCGCGTGCGGAGCCGGATAGCGGGGTGGCGTGCCGAACGCCGCGCGACGTCGTTGCTGCGGGCGGTGATGCCCGGCGACGACATCACGATGATCGACCTCACCGCGCTCGAGCACGACGATCCGGCGGAACCGCCCCGGGCCGAGACGCCGAAGGCCGCATCGCCCCGGGTCGGGTCACCGGAAGCCGGGCCGCCGACGGCCGAGCCGCCACCGGTGGGTCGTCCCGGGGTCTGATCCCCGCGCCGGGCGGCCACCAGCCACCGGCGCGGCCGTGCCCCGAGCCGATTCCCCGACCCGACGCGGATGCACGGCTGCCCAGTAGGATCCACCGCCTCGCCCCGAGGGGTCCCCGAGGGGCAGGGAGGTTGGGGTATGCGGGTCCTGGTCACCGGTGGGGCCGGGTTCATCGGCGCGAACCTGGTGCGGATGCTGACCGACACCGACGGCGTCGACCGCGTCGCCGTCATCGACGACCTGTCCTCGGGGTACGCCGCGAACCTCGACGGCCTCGACGTCGACCTCGAGGTCGCCTCGATCCTCGACGCCGACGTCCTCGACGCGTTGGTCGCCGAGGCCGACGCGGTCGTCCACCTCGCCGCGCGCCCCTCGGTGCCGCGCTCGATCGCCGACCCGATGGCTTCGCACCACGCCAACGCCACCGGGACGCTGCACGTCCTGGAGGCCGCCCGGCGGGCCGGCGGTCGCCACGTGGTTGTGGCCTCGTCGTCGTCGGTGTACGGCGCCAACCCGACGTTGCCGAAGTCGGAGGACCTCACCACCGCGCCGCTGTCGCCGTACGCGGTCTCCAAGCTCGCCACCGAGCAATACGCCCTGGCGTACGCCAACTGCTTCGAGCTGCCGGTGCTGGCCTTCCGGTTCTTCAACGTCTTCGGGCCGTTGCAGACCGCCGGCCACGCCTACGCCGCGGCGATCCCCACCTGGATCGACGCCGCGCTGCGCGGTGCGCCGATCCCGATCAACGGCGACGGGCTGCAGACCCGCGACTTCACCTACGTCGGGTCCGTCGCCGCGGTGCTCACCGCGGCGGTGCTCGGGCGGGTCACCGCCGACGGTCCCACCAACCTCGCGTTCGGGTCGCGACGCACGCTGCTCGAGACCGTCGCGGCGATCGGGGAGGCGCTCGGCCGTGACCTCGCGTGCGCCCACGGCCCGGATCGTCCCGGCGACGTCCGCCACTCCCAGGCCGACCAGCACCGGCTGCGCGCCCTGTTCCCCGACGTCGAGCCGGTGCCGTTCGACACCGGGCTGCGCGAGACCGTGGCCTGGTTCCGCACCCTGGCCGAGTACGCCTCCCTGCCGGCCGCTCCGTGAGCGTCGAGGAACCGCCGCTGCGGATCCACCTCTCCCCGCCGGACGTCGGTCCGGCCGAGCGCGAGGCCCTGCTGCGGGCCTTCGACTCCAACTGGATCGCCCCGCTGGGCCCGGAGGTCGACGCCTTCGAGGCGGAGGTCGCCGCGCACGTCGACCGGCGCCACGCCGTGGCGCTCTCGTCAGGGACCGCCGCGCTGCACCTGGCGCTGGTGCTGTCCGGGATCGGGCCGGGCGACCGGGTGCTGTGCCCGACGCTGACGTTCGTGGCGTCGGCCAACCCCGTGCGCTACGTCGGCGCGACCCCCGTGTTCGTCGACAGCGCCCCGGGTTCGTGGAACCTCGACGTCGACCTCGTCGCCGAGCAGCTGGCCGACGGTGCCGCGAACGGCCGGCCTTACGCCGCTGTCGTCGCCGTCGACCTCTACGGGCGGTGCTGCGACTACGCGGCCCTCGAACCGGTGTGTGCCGAGTACGGCGTGCCCCTGATCGAGGACGCCGCCGAGGCGCTGGGCTCGCGACGCCAGGGCCGGGCCGCCGGGGCGTTCGGCGAGCTCGGGGTGCTGTCGTTCAACGGCAACAAGGTCATGACGACCTCCGGGGGCGGGATGCTGCTCTCCGACGATGGCGACGTCGCCGCAGAGGCCCGGTACCTGGCGACGCAGGCGCGGGACCCCGCCCCCCACTACGAACACTCCCGCCTCGGCTACAACTACCGGATGAGCAACCTGCTGGCGGGGTTGGGGCGCGCCCAGCTCGCCTCGCTCGACGACAAGGTCGCTGCCCGCCGCCGGATCGGTGACCGCTACCGCGGTGAACTGGCCGACCTGCCGGGGGTGGCGTTCCTCGACGACGCGCCCGACGAGGTCTCCAACCAGTGGCTGACCTGCCTCACCATCGACCCGGCCCGATCCGGAGTCGACCGTGAGCAGGTGCGCCGCGAGCTGCGCCGGGCCGGGATCGAGGCCCGCCCGGTGTGGAAGCCGATGCACCGCCAGCCGCTGTACCGCGACGAGGCGATGATCGGGGGGCGTGTGGCGGATCGCCTCTTCGACCACGGCCTGTGCCTGCCGTCGGGCTCCACGCTGACACCCTCCGAGCAGGCCGAGATCTGCCAGCGGATCCGCGAGGTGCTGCGCGCCTGAGTATGCGCCGACCGGGGGGCTCACACGCGGTTCGATTCGGCGAAATGTCGGGGCGTTCCCGGTGTGGTGGACCACCCACACGGAAGGAAATAGTCACTCTCCGCAGTTGGCCGTCACGATGAGCAATTGCCGTGTACGCCCTCCGCTCACC
>SLDB01000064.1 GCA_007125475.1 Nitriliruptoraceae bacterium
CCCGCACCAAGGCGATGCGCTGGACGCCCACGGGCAGCTCCTCGAGGTGGTGGGTGACCAGGACCACCGTCGGTCCGTCCGGTTCGGCCAGCAGGGCGTCGAGGTCGGCCAGCAACGCCTCCCGCCCCCCCAGGTCCAGACCCGCGAACGGCTCGTCGAGCAGGACCAGCTCCGGCTCGATCGCGAGCGCCCGCGCGGTGCGCACCCGCTGGCGCTCCCCCTGGCTGAGCGTGTCGACCCGCCGATCGGCGAGGTGACCGGCCCCGACGCGGGCCAGGGCACGTTCGGCCGCGGCCCGCGTCGCGGCGTCGTCGAGGATCCCCGGTGGGGGCCAGGTCCCACCGATCCTTGCCGCCGCGACGAGCGCCAGGGCGGAGGCGGTGCCGTGCAACAGGGAGTCCAGGGCCGTGGAGACGAACCCGATGCGGTGACGCAGCTGGCGCAGGTCACCGGCCCCGAACCGGATCCCGAGGACCTCCACCTCACCACGGGTGGGGTGACGGTAGGTGGACAGGATCCGCAGCAGCGTCGTCTTCCCGGAGCCGTTCGGCCCGAGGACCGCCGTGTGCTCACCGGGGGCGAGTCGCAGATCGACGCCGTCGAGGATCTCGGACCCACCGGCGCGCACACCGACCCCGGTGAGGCGTACGACCGCGCTCACGCCCCACCGCCGTGTGCGGTCCCCCGGCGGTGACCACGTCCGTCTCGGCCCATCGGTGCCCTCCTCGCGGTGCCGACGGCGGGCACGGTAGGCGAGGCGGTCGTAGGATCGGGCACGCCGGGCCGCGGCATCCGCCCGGGAACCGGCCCGAGCCGACAGGGGCGTGTATGGACCCGCTGCTGCCCGTTCAGATCGACGGCTACCTCGACGACGTCGCCGCGGTCGAGGAACACGACCCGGTGCTCACCGAGATGGAGCGCCGCGCCTCGGCGTCGTCGTTCCCGATCGTGGGCCGCGCCGCCGGACGCTTCCTCGAGCTGATCACCGGCCTGGCCGGTGCCCGACACGTCGTCGAGCTCGGCAGTGGGTTCGGGTACTCGGCGTACTGGTTCTCCCGGGCGGTGGGTCCGCACGGCAGCGTGCTGTGCACCGACCGGTCGGCGGAGAACGCCCGGCTCGCCGAGGACTACCTGCGACGCGCCGGCCGCTGGGAACCGGTGACGTACGCCGTCGGTGACGCCCTCGAGGTCTTCGCCGGGCACGAGGGTCCGCTGGACGTGGTGTTCTGCGACATCGGCAAGGGCGAGTACCCGCAGGCGTGGCGGGCGGCGGCCGAACGCCTCGACGTCGGCGGCGTGTTCATCGCCGACAACGTGCTGTGGTACGGGCGGGTCGCCGGGCTCGCCCCCGCCGACCAGGATCCGGACGTCGCCGCCGCCCAGGCCGCCGTCACCGACGCGGTCCGCGAGATGACCCGCGAGGTCGCCGAGGACCCCCGGTACGTCTCGACGATCGCCCCGATCCGCGACGGGGTCCTCGTCGCCCACCGGGTGGCGTAACCGCCGGCCCGCGGGTACCGGCGTGTCCGGCCACCCCGGACACCCCGGGAACTCCGGGCACCCCGGCGTCAGGCCACCCCCGGGCCCCGGCTGGCCACCAGGTACACGCCGGCGACGATCAGCGCCGCACCGAGGACACGCAGCGGGTCCAGGGCGACGCTGCGGCCCAGCACCCCGCTCGACTCCAGGGTGAACCCGACCAGCAGCTGCACGGCCGTGACGATCGCCAGCGTCGAGGCCAGACCGATCCCGCCGACGGCGACCGCGATCCCGCCCACCAGCAGGAACCCGGCGACGCCGGCGAGGAGACCCCACGGCGCCTGACGCACCACCTCGAGGTGGAACCCCAGCCGGGCGACGGCGACCACCACCACGCCGAACACCACCCCGCCGACGTGCACCCACAGCGAAGCGGTGAACGGGTTCACCCGTTCACCGAACGCGCCGAGGATCGCCGCCTGCACCGCGATCAGGACCCCCGCGGCGACGGCCGCGGCCACGGGAGCGGACACGGGGCCTCCAGGTTCGCCGGCGGCGGAGCCTACTGGCCGTGTCCCGGGGAGTGGCAGGGGGGTTCACACGGTTGACCACTCCTGACCGGGCCGATCCCACCGCCGGGTTCGTACCGTCCCCGCGTCCTCACCCCCCGACCGGCCCCACAGCGGCCACCACGGAGGCTCGCGCCGTGCCACTGTTCCTGATCGAGACCGCCACGCTGGCGACCGAACGCGCCGAGGTCGACGCGCTGATCGGACGGATCGCCCCGGCCGTGGCCGCCGCCGACGGCGAGGTGATCGAGTCGCGCGTCACCGCCGACCTCAAGCGGCTCTTCGTGATCGCCGAGCACGCCGAGGCGGACACCGCCCCGATCCGGCACGCCCTGCGCGCCGCGGACGTCGCCGTCGACGACGTGGCACCCGTGCGGCTCGTCGGTGCGGCGCTGGCCGACGTCAAGGCGGTCGCCGAACAGGCACCGCGCTACCTCGTCGAATGGGACCTCCCCGAGGACCTGACGATGGAGACCTACCTCGCCCGGAAGAAGGCGAAGTCCCCGCTCTACGCGGAGGTCCCCGAGGTCTCCTTCCGCCGCACCTACGTGCGCGAGGACCTCGACAAGTGCCTGTGCTTCTACGACGCGCCGTGCGCCGAGGACGTCTACCGGGCCCGCGACGTCGTCTCCGCCCCCGTCGACCGCTTCCACGGGTTGTCATGACGACCACGACGACGCAACCGAGCCACGGCGGTGCCGCACCCCACGGCGCCGAAGCCGCGTCCACCTCGCCGAGCGTCGACGCCGCGTCCACCTCGCCGAGCGTCGACGAGGCGCTGCCGGCGATCGCAGCCGAGATCGCCGAGCGCGCCGGGGCCGTCG
>SLDB01000263.1 GCA_007125475.1 Nitriliruptoraceae bacterium
GAGTCCGGCGACGGTGACCACCAGCGCGACGTTGCCGGCGACGAACGTGCGGGTCAGGGTCTGCACGGTGGCGTTGAGCTCGCGGTGCAGCTCGGCGCGGACCTGGTCGCCGAGGTGCTCCAGGTCCTGGCGCGTGGCGACGTCGCCCCAGCCGGATGGGGGCAGGTGGCGCATCAGGGTGGTCGCCATCTCGGCTCCCAGGACGTCGTCGAGCCGGTTGTGCAGCTCGTGCCGTGCATGTTCGTCGACCGCCACAGTCTGCCACCGATCGTGCATGCCCTGCGTCGGGGCGGGGCTACGACCGGGTGATGTTCGCGCGTTCACCGTCCTCGAGGTCCTCGACGTCGTCGAGGACCTCGGCGAACCGTGACGCCAGCCAGGACTCGATGTCCTCACGCCTCCAGCGCGGGATCACCTCGTCGTTCGCCGGGGGTGGGCCCTGGTCGTGGTTCCGCCACTCGAGGATCTGGCAGGCGTGGATCTGCAGCACTTGCGCGAGCTGCGCCACGGTGAGCAGGTCGTCGTCCACGCGGCGTCCTCCCCGGCGTCCCTGGCGTGTTGCCCCGGGTATCGGCACGGACCCCGGACGGCTCAACGGACGACCGGCGCTGACCGCACACCGGACGGCGCCGGGCCACGGCGCAGAGCCCCACCCGGCGCGGAGCCCCGCCCGGCGACCCCACGGCAGCGGCGAGGTGGTAGGACTCCCCCACGCCCCCCGGACCACCCGAGCGTGCTCCCAGCCACCCGCCCACGGCCGCACCACGACCCGACCGGACGCCTCCGCGATGATCCACGTCTTCCTGGGCACCAAGGCCCAGTACATCAAGACCGCCCCGCTGCTGCGGCTGCTGGACGCCCGTGGTGTGCCCTACCGCCTCATCGACTCCGGTCAGCACGGCGCGTTGTCGGTGGGGCTGCGCGACGAGCTGGGGGTGCGCGAGCCCGACGTCGTCCTCGGTGACGGCCGGGACGTCACCAGCATCGCCCAGGCGGTGCGCTGGGCGGCCACGATCGCGCTGCATCTCATCGACCGCCGCCGGCTGCGCGCCGAGGTGTTCGGCGACCGACCGGGGGTGTGCGTGGTGCACGGTGATACCCCCTCGACGTTGCTGTCGGCGTTGCTGGCCCGTCGGGCGAAGGTCCGTGTCGCCCACCTGGAGGCGGGGCTGGCCTCCGGCCGGCTCACCCACCCGTTCCCCGAGGAGGCGATCCGCCGGATCGTGATGCGGCTGGCCGACGTGCTGTTCGCCCCGGACGCCACCGCCCTCGAGAACCTCGCGGCGATGCCCTGGGTGCGCGGCGAGGTGGTGGCGCTGCCGGGCAACACCGTCGTCGAGGCGCTGCACCACGAGCTCGAGCTGCGTGGCGACGCCGAGGTCGCCGACGGCCCGGTGGTGGTCACCATGCACCGGGTGGAGAACCTCAACCGCCGCGAACGGGTCGACGCGCTGGCCGCGCTGGTGGCACGCATCGTCGACGATCGTCCGGTGCGGTTCGTGCTGCACGGCCCGACCCGCCAGACCCTGACCCGTCGCGGCCACCTGGCGCGGCTGCGTGCCCGCGGGGTCGAGTTCGTCGACCTCGCCCCGCACGGCGAGTTCGTGACGATGCTCGCCGCCGCACCGTTCGTGATCACCGACGGCGGCTCGATCCAGGAGGAGTGCGCGCTGATCGGCGTGCCCACCCTGCTGTGGCGGGCGGCGACCGAACGGGCCGACGGGGTCGGGGCGAACGTGGTGGTCTCCGGCTACGACGACGAGGTGGTGGAGGCCTTCCTCGACGACCCGGCGTCGTTCCGGCGTCCGCCGGCGGCGACGGCGGCGACCCCGTCGCAGACGGTGCTGGACCACCTCACCGCCCGGTGGGGGTGAGCCGGACAGCCCTCGGCCCGCCGTGCGGTCGGCGCGCAGGGGCTCAACGGCCCTGGTCGGGGTGCCGACGTTCGGACAGGGTGAGAGTCGTTTGCCCCGCCAGGTGGGTGAACTAGCCTCAGCTTCGTCGTACGTGGGTGTGACCGCACGTCCACCGGCCGGTCGGGCGTGCAACCCGCTGACGTGGTCGGTAGCACGCCGATCGCCAGCCGCCGACGACGACCCGCGGTCACCCACGTGCCGGATACCGGGGCACCCGTACGGCCACCGAAAGGGAGACGTGTTCGGTCAGGGGTTCGAGCGGATCCTCGCGGACGCGCGCCGCGGCGACGAGTCTGCCTGGACGTCGCTGTACCTCGACCTCGCCCCGGTCGTGACCGGCTACCTCGCCGGCCAGCGCTGCCCCTCACCGGAGGACGTCACCTCTGAGGTGCTGCTGCAGGTCGTGCGAGACCTGCACCGCTTCGACGGCGACGAGGCGGCGTTCCGCTCGTGGGTGTTCACGATCGCCCACCACCGGCTCATCGACGCCCGCCGGCACGCCAACGCCCGGCCGGCCGAGCCGGTCGAGGATCAGGTGCTGGAACGCCACGCCCCCACCGAACGCTTCGAGGACGCGGCGCTGGGTAACCTGGGGATCGGCGAGCTGGAGCACCTGCTGGTGGCGACCACCGACGAGCAGCGCGACGTGCTGCTGCTGCGCTACGTCGCCGACCTCTCACTGCACGAGGCCGCGGTGGTGCTCGGCAAGGAGTACAACGCGGTGAAGGCGCTGCACCGGCGTGCGATGGACGCGCTCCGCGCACATGTCGCCTCCAACGCGTACCCGCACGGGCTGCCCCGTGCGCTCACGTCCTCGAGATGACGACACCGACCGGCCCCGAGCACGACCCGATCGACGGGCCGGTCCGTGCGTTGCTGTGGCGCCTGCGGGCGCGGCTGGTGACCCCGCCGGAGGAACAGCACGCCCGGAGCGACCTGGATCGGATCGTCGCAGC
>SLDB01000286.1 GCA_007125475.1 Nitriliruptoraceae bacterium
ACCGGCGACGCCCCGACCGATGACCCCGGCGACGCCCCGACCGATGACCCCGGCGACGCCCCGACCGATGACCCCGGCGACGCCGCTGACGACACCGCCGGCTTCGGGAGCGACGACCTCGAGGTGCACTTCCTCGACGTCGGGCAGGCCGACGCGGCCGTGGTGCTGCACGCCGAGACGGCCGTCCTCGTCGACGCCGGCCACTGGGAACGCGACGACGTCACCGGGCACCTCGAGCGACTCGGTGTCGACCGCCTCGACCTCGTGGTCGCCACCCATCCGCACGCCGACCACATCGGGCAGTTCGACCGGGTCCTGGACGCCGTCGAGGTCGACGAGGTGTGGTGGTCGGGGGCGGTGACGACGACGAGGACGTTCGAGCGCGCCCTCGACGCCCTCGAACGAGCCACCGCCGCGTACGAGGAGCCGCGCGCCGGCGACACCGCGCAGATCGGCTCGCTCACCCTCGAGGTCGTCAACCCGCCGCGCGGCGTCGACCTCGACGACCTCCACGACTCCGGGCTGGCTGTGCGGTTCACCTACGGCGACACCCGCGTGCTGTTCACCGGTGACGCCGAAGCCGAGACCGAGGCCCGGATGATCGCCACCGACGAGGACGGGGTCGCCGCCGACGTGTTGCAACTCGGCCACCACGGCTCGCAGACCTCCACGACGGCCGAGTTCCTCGACGCCGTCGACCCGACCGTGGCCGTCGCCTCCGCCGGCGACGAGAACCCGTACGGCCACCCCCACGACGAGGTCCTGACACGCCTGCATGACCGGGGGGTGCAGGTGCTGCGCACCGACCGGCACGGCACCGTGACCGTGAGCTCCGACGGCGTGGACATCACGGTCGCCACCGAACGGTGACGCCGGGTTCAGTCGTCGCCACCGCCGCCGTCATGGTCGCGAACCACCCGATCTCCCGTCGGCGTGCGGCACGCGGCGACGGCCACCGCAACCGAGCACCGTGACGGAGGTGTGCACGTGGACGACGAACGCCCCGGCGCCGGGGGTGCGCGTGAAGATGGCGACGACCAGGGGGGCGGCTGCTCCGACGACGGCCGTGCGGACGCAGCCACCGACCACGACCCGGGCGACACCGACCTCGACGACCGCCACGGCGTCGTCGACCGGATCGTCGGCGACCTCGCCGTCGTCCTGATCGGTACCCGAGAGGTCGAGCACCGGCTGCCCGTCACCGAACTGCCGACGGGCGCCGGCGAGGGCGACGTGCTGCGGATCGGGTACCGGGACGGTGCGCCGGTCGCCGTCCGGATCGAGGCCGATCTGACACGACGGCGGCGTGCCCGGCTCACCGGACGTCTCGCCGAGCTCCGCGGAGACCGCGGTGGGAAGCGCTGGCGACGGCGTTGAGGGTGCTACCGACCGGACGTGGCGCCACCCACCTCGACGGACGGTTCGTAGTCCTGCACCCGGTCGCGTCCGGCGGCCTTGGCCTCGTACAACGCCCGGTCCGCCCGGGCGAAGAGCGTGTCGGCCGCCATCGGCACCCAGGTGTGGGCGTAGCCGACCGTGACGGTGACGGAGGTGTCGATCGCGCCCACCTCGGCATGGATGCGGTGCACCAGGGCGCGCAGCGCCCCGGCGTCGGCGTCGGTGACGAGGACACCGAACTCGTCACCGCCGATCCGTCCCACGACGTCGTGGTCGCGGACCACGGACCGCAGCGTCGCACCGAGGGCGGCGAGGTAGCCGTCGCCGGCGAGGTGGCCGCGGACGTCGTTGATCGCCTTGAACTCGTCCACGTCCACGATCGCGAACCCGACCGGCGCCTCCGGACCGGCACGGGTGGCGGCGAGTTGCAGTTCGGCGTGGAAGGACTGGTGGTTGCGGCACCCGGTGAGCCCATCGATCGTCGCTTCGCGCTCGGCGACCCGGCGACCCCGGCGCTGGCGGGTGTAGGCGGAGAGGTGGTTGTGGCCGGCGTGGGTCCCGACGTAGGCGAGGGTGGCCAGGAGCCCGACGGCGGTGAGGGCCTCGGCGACCGTGGCGTCGGCCACCCGGTGGAGACCGACGAACGACGCCGTCGTCGCGGCACCGATCAGGATCCGCCCGCCGAGTGGGTAGGTGGTGACGCCGTGGACGAGGAGGATCGGGATCGCGTACGTCACCGGGCTGTTCGCGCCACCGTCGACGGCGGCGACCCAGGTCACCACCGCCAGCCCGCCGAGCGCCCAGGCATACAGGTAGGCGGCGCCGAACCGGGAGCCAACCAGCCAGCGGACCGGGACGAAGCGCTGCGCCACCGAGACGGCGACGGCGACGGAGACGACCGTGACCACGGCCGTGCGCGCTCCGCCGATCGGGGTCGTCACCGCGTACCCGACGACGAGCACGCCGAGGAACAGCGAGATCCACACGCCGACACGGACGTGCCCGGCCCAGAACGACGTCTGGTCGTGGATGGTGGTGAGCGGTCGCATACCGGCGGTATCGGCCGGCCCGGGCCCGGGCTGCACCACAGGCGATCGCACCGGGCGCACACCGCGCGGCGGCGTCCGGGAAGGCTCAGTTCAGCCACCACACCGCGGCGTTCAGAGCCGTCGCGTACAGCAGCCACGCCAGGTACGGGGTGAGGAGGAGCGCCGCGGTGCGGTCGTGCTCGGCGAACGCGGCGATCGCGCCCACGACCAGGACGACCAGGGCGGCGATCACCGCGATCGCGGGCCCGACCAGGCCCAGGCCGAAGAACACCGCCGGCCACGCGACGTTCACCGCGAGTTGCAGCCCCCAGAGCACCAGCGCCGCACGCGCCCGGCGCACACCGCCGGCCACCACCCACACCCGCCAGCCAGCGACCGCGACGAGGACGTAGAGCACCGGCCAGACCATGCCGAACGCC
>SLDB01000043.1 GCA_007125475.1 Nitriliruptoraceae bacterium
AGGGCCTGGCCCCGCTCCGCCGGGCGGCGATGGCCGGCGCCGGGGTCGCGGCGTGCCACCCGGCGATGACCGTCCCGGCCGGGAGCACCGACCCGTCGCTGCTCACCGGGGTGGCGTGGGCGGTCACCGCCGGACCGGGTGACCGCGGATGGGCCCGCGGCTTCGTCGAGGACCTCGGCGGCGATCCCCGCGACGTCGCCGAGGACCGTCGTGCCCTGTACCACGCCGGGTTGTCCCTGGCGGCGAACGCCGTGGGGGCCGCGGTCGTCGCCGCCCGCCAGTTGCTCCGCGCCGCTGCCGTCGAGGACCCCGAGGCGTTCCTCGCCCCGTTGGCCCACGTGAGCGTGACCAACACCGCGCACTCCGGCGCCGCGGCGCTCACCGGACCGGTCGCGCGCGGGGACGTCGGCACCGTCGCCACCCACCTCGGGGCGATCACCGAGGACGTCCCGGAGCTCACCGACGCCTACCGTCACCTCGCCGCGGCCACCCTGGCACCGTTACGCGGGTCCCTCGATGCGGCCACGGTGGCCGCCCTCGACGAGGTCCTGGCCACGGGCGGCCCCCCACGACGGGGGTGAGCCCGGCACGGTGGCTGGCCGGCGTCGCGGGACCGACCGGCCGGAGTCCCGGACGTCCCCGATGTCCGGCGAAGAGGTCACACACAGGAGGTCACCCGGTGCAGCGCGTCACGACGATCCCCCGACTGCGGACCGCCGTCGCCGAGGAGCGCGGTGCGGGTCACCGGGTCGTGCTGGTCCCGACGATGGGCGCGCTGCACGCTGGGCACTTCGCGCTGGTCGAGGAGGCGCACCGTCACGGTGACACCGTGGTCGTCAGCGTGTTCGTCAACCCGGCGCAGTTCGACCGTCCCGACGACCTCCAGCGCTACCCGCGGGACCTCGACGGCGATCAAGCGGCGCTGGCGGCGCTCGGCGACGCCGCACCCGGGATCCTGTTCGCCCCCGAGGTCTCCGAGGTGTACCCGGCCGAGGCGCGCACCACCGTCCACGTCTCCGGGCTCACCGAGGGGCTGTGCGGGGCGGCACGCCCCGGGCACTTCGACGGGGTGGCGACGGTGGTGGCGAAGCTGTTGAACATGGTGCAGCCCGACGCCGCGCTGTTCGGACGCAAGGACTTCCAGCAACTGCAGGTGATCCGGCGGCTGGTCACCGACCTCGACCTCCCGGTCTCGGTCGTCGCGGTCCCCACCGTCCGCGAGGACGACGGTGTCGCGCTCTCGAGCCGCAACCGCCTCCTGTCGCCCCCCGAGCGGCGGCGGGCAGGGGTGCTGCCACGGGCCCTGGCCGCGGCGGTCCGCACCGCGCGAGAGGCTGGCGGTGACCCGGCGGCGCTGCGCGAGGCGGTGCGGGTTACGCTCGCGACCGAGCCGGACGTGGACGTCGAGTACGTCGAGGTCGTCGACCCGGCGACGCTGAAGGCGCCACGGGACGGGTCCGCGTCGCCGTTGCTGGTGGCGCTCGCGGCACACCTCGGTGCGGTCCGCCTCATCGACAACGTCGTCGTCGGCGACCCCGACGACGAGGACCGGTTGCTCGCCGCGATCGGCGGTGCTGCCGGACACCACCAGTGAACGACCCCCGTCCCGAACGACCCCCGCCCCCCGGAGGCCGCCGTGCTCCTCGCCGTCGACGTCGGGAACTCCACCACGGTCCTCGGCGTGTTCGACGACGGTGAGCTCACCCACCACTGGCGGCTGTCGACGCCGGTGCTGCGCACCCCCGACGAACAGGCCCTGGCGGTCTCGGGTGTGCTGGCCACCGCCGGCCTCCGCCTCGATCGTGACCTCTGGGGGGTGGTGATCGGCTCGGTGGTCCCGCCGGCGACCGAGGTCCTGCGGGTGATGCTTGACGAGTACGCCGACCTCACCCCGCTCGTCGTCGAGCCCGGGACACGGACCGGCATCCCGATCCGCCACGACCACCCCCGGGACCTGGGAGCCGACCGGATCGCGAACGCCGTGGCCGTGCAGGCGCTCTACGGTGGACCGGCCGTCGCCGTCGACTTCGGGACGGCGATCAGCTTCGACGCCGTGGATGGTGACGGGGCGTTCGTCGGGGGGGCGATCGCGCCGGGGATCGACACCGCCGCCGGCGCGCTGGTCGAGCGCGCCCCCCGGCTGCCGACGGTGGAGGCCACCGCGCCGCCGTCCCCGCTGGGACGCTCGACGGTCGCGGCGCTGCAGTCGGGCCTCGTCCACGGATTCGCCGGGCTCGTCGACGGCCTGGTGGCCCGGCTCACCCTCGAGCTCGGCCCCGGCGTGACCACGGTGGCGACCGGTGGGGCCGTCCACGACGTCCTCGCCAGCTGCGGCACGATCGACCACCACGACCCGTGGCTGACGCTGAAGGGGCTCCGACTGATCTGGGAGCGCAACGACGGGCCGTGAGGTCCACCGGTGGTGCGGGTACCGTTCGCGCGCCGCCCGGACCCACCGACACGGGACCGATCACCAGCGACCACCGCCGGCCCGCGACCCCAAGGGGCGAAGACGTGACCGATGACGGCGTGAGCGCGCCACCGGACGACGGCGACGACGCCGGTTCGAAGCTCGACGAGCTCATCGCCGGGCGGCGGGCGAAGCTGGCGGCCCTCGCCGAGGCGGGGGTGGAGGCGTACCCGGTGCGGTACGTGCCGAGCCACACCCTCGCCGAGGTACGCCGGGCGCACGGTGGGCTGGAGGCCGGGACCGATACCGGGGTCGTGGTCACGGTCGCCGGTCGTATGGTGGGACGGCGGCAGCTCGGCCGGCTGGAGTTCCTCGTCCTCCGTGAGGACGGGGTGGACCTGCAGCTGCTGTGCCCGAAGTCGGCGCTCGACGACGACTCCCGGGTGCTGCTGGGGTACCTCGATGTCGGGGACTGGTTGGGCGCCGAGGGGGAGGTGGTCTCGTCGAAGACCGGGGAGCTCTCGGTCCGCCCGACCACCCTCACCCTCCTGGGCAAGGGGCTGCGACCGCTCCCCGACAAGTGGCACGGCCTGTCCGACACCGAGGCGCGGTTCCGCCAGCGCGAGGTCGACCTCGCGGTGAACGCGGAGGCCCGCCGCGTCTTCGACGTCCGGGCGAAGGTGGTCAAGGCGGTGCGCGCCGAGCTCGACGAGCGGGGGTTCGTCGAGGTCGAGACCCCGATGCTGCACCCCATCCCCGGTGGCGCGGCGGCAAAGCCCTTCGTCACGCACCACAACGCCCTCGACGAGGACCTGTACCTGCGTGTCGCCCCCGAGCTCTACCTCAAGCGGCTCATCGCCGGGGGGATGCGCCGGGTCTACGAGATCAACCGCAGCTTCCGTAACGAGGGGATGAGCCCGCGGCACAACCCCGAGTTCACGATGCTCGAGACCTACGCCGCCTACGACGACTACCTCGCGGTGATGGAGCTCACCGAGGCGTTGTTCCTCCGGGCGGCACGGGTGGCGACCGGCGGCACCGAGCTCACCTACCAGGGACGCCCGGTCTCGCTCGCGGCTCCGTTCCGCCGCGTCACCCTCCTCGAGCTGGTGCGCGGGGCGCTCGGCGAACCGGCGTTGACCTACGACGCCGACGTGGCCGAGGTCCGCGCGCTCTGCGACACCCACGGCGTCGAGCACGACGCGTCGTGGGGGGTCGGCAAGCTCATCCTCGAGCTGTACGAGGCGCTGGTCGAACACACCCTGTGGGAACCGACGTTCGTCACCGACTACCCGGTCGAGGTCTCCCCCCTGGCGCGACGCCATCGTCGCGACCCGCACGTCACCGAACGTTTCGAGCTCATCGTGGTGGGCCGGGAGCACGCCAACGCGTTCTCCGAGCTCACCGACCCGGTCGACCAGCGTGCCCGGCTCGAGGCCCAGGCCGCCGCGCGGGCGGCCGGCGACGAGGAGGCGATGCTCGTCGACGAGGCGTATCTGCGTGCGATGGAGCTGGGGATGCCGCCGACCGGCGGGCTCGGCGTCGGCCTCGACCGGCTCGTGATGCTCCTCACCGACGTCGCGAACATCCGCGACGTGATCTTCTTCCCGACGCTGCGGACCGAGCGGTTCTGACGACGACGGCGCGATCTGCGTCCGGGGTGCGCAGGTTTGTCGCGCCCGGCGGGGTGTGCGCGGTGGCGTGGGCCACCGTCCCCCGCCACCCTGGAATCCGTCGGACGCGGGCCCTGTTCCCGCGGGTGGCACCCCCGTCGTCGTCGAAGCTCTCGGGCCGGGTGACGGTCCGCCCCATCCGTCGAACGCCGGTGAGCGAACCCCGGTACGTGGGTTACGCTCGGGCGGGGTCGGCGACCCCGCAGCGGCGGCGCCCCGTACGCGGACCCCTACGTCGCACCACGTCGCACCACGTCGGAAAGTAGTCCGAATGTTCGAGCGGTTCACCGACCGAGCCCGCAGGGTGGTCGTCCTCGCGCAGGAAGAGGCGAGGATGCTCAACCACAACTACATCGGGACCGAGCACATCCTCCTCGGGCTGATCCACGAAGGCGAAGGCGTCGCGGCGAAGTCGCTGGAGTCGATGAGCATCTCCCTGGAGGCGGTCCGCGACCAGGTCACCGAGATCATCGGCCGCGGACAGACGGCTCCCGCCGGACACATCCCCTTCACGCCGCGGGCGAAGAAGGTCCTCGAGCTCTCCCTGCGCGAGGCGCTGCAGCTGGGGCACAACTACATCGGGACCGAGCACATCCTCCTCGGCCTGATCCGCGAGGGTGAGGGTGTCGCCGCGCAGGTGCTCCAGAAGCTCGGTGCCGACCTCAGCCGGGTGCGGCAGCAGGTGATCCAGCTGCTGTCGGGGTACGCCGGTGGCGAGGCGACCGGGAAGGCCGGTGCGGGCGTCGGGGAGGGCTCGGCGTCCTCGCGGGAGGGCTCGACCGTCCTCGACCAGTTCGGGACCAACCTCACCCAGGCGGCCCGCGACGGCGATCTCGACCCGGTGATCGGCCGTGCGCGCGAGATCGAGCGGGTGATGCAGGTGCTCTCCCGGCGCACCAAGAACAACCCCGTCCTCATCGGGGAGCCCGGGGTCGGCAAGACCGCGATCGCCGAGGGGCTCGCCCAACGGATCGTCGCCGGTGAGGTCCCCGAGACGTTGGCCGACAAGCACCTCTACACCCTCGACCTCGGGGCGCTGGTCGCCGGCTCGCGGTACCGCGGTGACTTCGAGGAGCGGTTGAAGAAGGTCCTCAAGGAGATCACCTCCCGCGGAGACATCATCCTGTTCATCGACGAGATCCACACGCTGGTGGGTGCCGGTGCCGCCGAGGGCGCGATCGACGCCGCGAGCATCCTCAAGCCGATGCTGGCGCGCGGCGAGTTGCAGACCGTCGGTGCGACCACCCTCGACGAGTACCGCAAGCACGTCGAGAAGGACGCCGCCCTCGAACGTCGCTTCCAGCCGGTGAAGGTCGACGAGCCCTCGCTGGAGCACACCATCGAGATCCTCAAGGGCCTGCGTGACCGGTACGAGGCCCACCACCGTGTGACGATCACCGACGACGCGCTGGTGGCGGCCGCCGAACTCGCCGACCGCTACATCTCGGACCGCTACCTCCCCGACAAGGCGATCGACCTCATCGACGAGGCCGGTTCACGCCTGCGCATCCGGTCGATGACGACCCCGCCGGACCTGCAGGACCTCGACGACAAGATCGACGAGGCCCGACTCGCCAAGGAGGAGGCGATCGACGCGCAGGACTTCGAGCGTGCCGCCGGGCTCCGTGACGAGGAGAAGAAGCTCGGCGACCTGCGCTCGCGGCGCGAGGACGAGTGGCGTTCCGAGGGCCTCGACACGGTGCTCACCGTCGACGAGGAGGTCATCGCCGAGGTGCTCTCGAACTGGACCGGGATCCCGGTGCTCAAGCTCACCCAGGAGGAGACCGAGAAGCTCCTCAACATGGAGGAGTCGCTGCACGAGCGGGTGATCGGCCAGGAGCAGTCCATCGAGGCGGTGTCCAAGGCGATCCGGCGCACCCGTGCCGGGCTGAAGGACCCCAAGCGCCCGTCGGGCTCGTTCATCTTCCTCGGCCCCTCGGGGGTCGGGAAGACCGAGCTCGCCAAGACGTTGGCCGAGTACCTGTTCGGTGACGAGGGCGCGCTGATCCACCTCGACATGTCGGAGTACATGGAGAAGCACACGGTGAGCCGGCTCATCGGTTCGCCCCCGGGGTACGTCGGGTACGACGAGGGTGGTCAGCTCACCGAGCAGGTGCGCCGCAAGCCGTTCTCCGTGGTGCTGTTCGACGAGGTGGAGAAGGCGCACCCGGACGTGTTCAACACCCTGCTGCAGATCCTCGAGGACGGCCGGCTCACCGACGCGCAGGGCCGTACCGTGGACTTCAAGAACACGATCCTGATCATGACCTCCAACCTCGGTACCAAGGACCTCACCGCGCCGACCGTCGGGTTCGCGCAGGAGGACGAGGGCTCGATCTACGAGAAGATGCGGCGGCAGGTCGACGAGGAGTTGAAGAAGCACTTCCGCCCCGAGTTCCTCAACCGCATCGATGACACGATCGTGTTCCACCCGCTGACGCACGACGAGATCAAGCAGATCGTCGATCTCATGATCCAGCGCGTGAAGAACCAGCTGCGGGTGAAGGGCCTGGACCTCGAGCTCACCGACACCCTCAAGACGTGGTTGGCGGAGAAGGGCTACGACCCACAACTCGGTGCACGCCCGCTGCGGCGCACGATCCAGCGCGAGCTGGAGGACAAGCTCTCCGAGCGGCTGCTGTTCGGCGAGTTCTCCGCGAATCAGCTCATCGTCGCCGACGTCGACGAGGACACCGACAGCGTCAGCTTCCGGGCGGTGGACTCGCCGGAGGCGCCGGACGTCCCCCCCGTTGAGCTCGCCGGTGGCGAGCGTGGTGACCACCACGGCGACGACGGAGAGTCGAACGAGGAGTGAGGGCCCGCCGCTACGCTCACCATGGACCACGGGGAGGCACGGCGGGTGCATGATCTCATCGACTCGACCGAGATGTATCTGCGCACGGTCCTGGAGCTGGAGGAAGAGGGCATCCCGCCGTTGAGGGCCCGGCTCTCCGAGCGCCTCGGACTCTCCGCCCCGTCGATCTCCGAAGGGGTCGCGCGGCTGGAGGGGCAGGGTCTGCTGCGACTCAACGACGACCGCACGGTGTCGTTGACGGCGGTGGGCCGCTCACGCGCCGAGCACGTGATGCGCAAGCACCGCCTCGCCGAGCGGCTGTTGGTCGACGTCCTCGGACTCGAGCACGAGTACGTCCACGAGGAGGCGTGCCGCTGGGAGCACGTGATCTCCGACCGTGTCGAACAGCGGCTGGTGGAGTTCCTCGGCCACCCGACGACGAGCCCGTACGGCAACCCCATCCCGGGGACCGGTGAGGCACCGCAGACGGTGAGCCCGTTGGCGGGGAGCAAAGACGGCCCGGTGGTGCTGCACTCGATATCCGAGCACCTACAGGCCGAAGCCGAGGTGATGCACGTCCTCCACGAGCACGGCATGGTCGCCGGTGAACGGGTCGAGGTCGCCCATCGTGAGGGTGTCGTCGTACTCACCCTCGCCGACCACCGGGTCACCCTCGACGCCGATCACGCCCGGTTCGTGTACGTCACCCCGGTCGACGCCTGACCGGCGCCCGACGATCAGCGGCGGGCGGCGACAGCCTCGGCGCAGCGGTGCAGCAGCTGCTCGGTCTCGTCCCAGCCGACGCAGGCATCGGTGATCGAGACCCCGTACTCGAGGGGGCGGTCCGGGGACCAGTCCTGCCGCCCCGGTTCGAGGTTCGACTCGATCATCACCCCGAGGAGCCGGTTGTCGGTGTGCCGCCACTGGGAGAGCACGTCGTCGAGGACGATCGACTGGCGCCGGTGGTCCTTGTTCGAGTTGGCGTGACTGCAGTCGACCATCACCGGTCGCCGGTGGCCGGTGACCTCGGCGGCGAGCCGGCCGGCCTCGGCGACGGTCTCGGCGTCGAAGTTCGGACCGTCGGTGCCGCCGCGGAGCACCACGTGCACGTCCGGGTTCCCGGTGGTGCGCACCACCGTGGTGCGGCCGACCCCGTCGATCCCGAAGAAGGCGTGCGGGGCGATCGCGGCCGACAGGGCGTTGATGGCGCCGCCGATCGAACCGTCCGTGCCGTTCTTGAACCCGATCGGCATGGACAGCCCGGAGGAGAGCTGGCGGTGCACCTGGCTCTCGACGGTCCGGGCACCGATCGCCGCCCAGGACACCAGATCGGCCTGGTACTGCGGGGTGATCGTGTCCAGCACCTCGACGGCACAGGGCAACCCGGTCGCCGTCGCGTCGAGGAGGACCTGGCGCGCCGTGCGCAGGCCACGGGAGGCGTCCGAGGTGCCGTCCAGTGACGGGTCGTAGATCAACCCCTTCCACCCGATCGCCGTCCGCGGCTTCTCGAAGTAGGTCCGCATCACCACGATGAGGGAGTCCGCGACCTCGTCACGCAGGATCCGGAGCCGCTCGGCGTACTCGTGAGCCAGGCCGGGGTCGTGGATCGAGCACGGCCCCACGACCACGACCATCCGCTCGTCGTCGCCACGCAACGCGGCGGCGATCTCGTCGCGACCCGTGCGGACGACCGCGCGCTGGGCGTCGCTGGCCGGGAGCTCGGCACGCAGCTCGGCGGGGGTGGCGATCGGTTCGAAGCTCTCGACGTGGCGGTCGTCGAGGTCTCCGCCGGTCGGCTGTGGTGCCGACCCGACGGTGTGCTCGGTGCTGCTGGACATGGTGCGTTCCTGTACGTCACGGCGTGGGCGGTGTCGTCGGCGGTGCTTCGTCGCCCCGCCGTCACCCGGGCGGCGCGTGCCACCCGGTGACGAGGGTACGTGCGTGCGCGGAACGCGCCGACTCGGGGACGGGCACGGGCCCGCCCGGAACGATTCCGCTAGCCTCACGCGCCCCCGCCGGACCCGGCTCCCGGCCGGTGGCCGCCAACGGGCCGTCGAGCCCCCGGCCCCGGCTGCCGGACCCCCTGGTCGGCCGTGACCGGCCGGGTGAATCCCGCCGGCCGCCGGTGTCGCCGGCCGGTCAGCCCACGCGGAAGGACCCCGGACCGGGCCCCGACGCTCCGACCTGACGCACCTGACGTGCAGCCCGACGCACCCGACGGATCGGTGTCCCTGTGACGAGCACGGCGTCGACGGCGACGCGGACCACCTCGCCCCTCACCTCCCGCTCGGTGACCTCGGTGACCCGGCGGCTGCTGACCTGGAATCGCCGTACCCGGCGTGCGTTGCCGTGGCGCCGCACCCGGGATCCGTGGGCGATCCTCGTCGCGGAACTGATGCTGCAGCAGACCCAGGCCTCACGGGTCGTGCCCCGGTACGAGGCGTTCCTGGCCGCCTTCCCGACACCGGCGGCGTGTGCCGCCGCCGGTGTCGCCGAGGTCGTCCGCGCCTGGGAGGGGCTGGGGTACAACCGGCGCGCGGTGAACCTGCACCGTGCCGCCCGGGTGTGCGTCGAACAGCACGCCGGCGCCGTCCCGCACGGACTGGCCGAGTTGCTGGCGCTCCCCGGGGTGGGTCCGTACACCGCCCGGGCGGTCCTGGCGTTCGCGTTCGAGGAGGATCACGGCGTCGTCGACACGAACGCCGCACGCCTCCTGTCGCGGGCGATCGTCGGCGAACCGCTGTCGGCGGCCCGGGCCCAGCAGGTCGCCGACGAGCAGGTACCCCCCGGTCAGGCGTGGGAGTGGAACCAGGCGGTCCTCGACTTCGGCGCCACGGTGTGCACCAAGCGTCGGCCGCGGTGCAACGCCTGCCCGATCGCGGCGAGCTGTGCCTGGGCGTCGACGGGGTTCGCCGGCCCTGACCCGGTCATCGGGACCGCCGGTGCCACCACCGGGCAGTCACGGTTCGACGGCTCGGACCGGCAGGGGCGCGGGAGGCTGGTTCGGGCGTTGCGGAACGGCCCCGTCGAACGCGCCCGCATCCCCGACGCCGCCGGCTGGCCCGACGATCCGGAGCGGGCGGGACGGATCGCCGACGGGCTGGTCGTCGACGGCCTCGCCGAGTACGCCGACGGCCAGCTCGCGCTCCCCGCGTGACGTGACGGTCGCCGACGTCCTCGCCGAGTACCTCGCCGACGTCGGGGACGCGACGGTGGCCGAACTCGTCGGGGCGGTGCGGCGTTCCGGGGGGCACGGGGTGAGCCGGGCCGCCGTCGAGCGGGCCCTGCGCGGCGATCGCCGGTTCGCCGTCGATGTGACGGCGACGAAGCCGCGGTGGGTCCTGGCCGCGGGCGGATCGGATGGGGACGTCGACACGGACGTCGACACGGACTCCGACGGGGACGGGCGTGGCCGGGGCGGTCTCGACGCGCTCGCGCTGCGCGACTGGCAGGCAGAGGCCCTCGCGGCGTGGTCGCGGACGTGCTGCGGGGTGGTCGAGGCGGTGACCGGGACCGGCAAGACCCGCCTCGCGGTGGCCGTGATCTCCCAGGTGCTGCGCCGTGGGGGGCGTGCGTTGGTCCTGGTGCCGACGCTCGAGCTCCTCGAGCAGTGGGAGCGCGAGGTACGGGAGCTGTTGCCGGGGCGCAGCGTCGGGCGCCTCGGCGGGGGCGGTGACGGGGACCTGTTCGCCCACGAGGTCCTCGTCGCCACACCGAACTCGGCCGCCGACCCCCCGGTGGACCTGCCACCGGGGGTGGCGGGGCTCCTCGTCGCCGATGAGGCCCACCGCTACGGCGCCCCGACGTGGGGTGCGGCGTTGTCGGAGGAGTTCACGTTGCGGATCGCGTTGACGGCGACGTACGAGCGTGGCGACGACGGGGTCGCCGACGTCCTGGCCCCGTACTTCGGCGATGTCGTGTACCGCTACGGCTACGACCGGGCTGTGGCCGACGGTGTGGTGGCGCCGTTCGCGATCGCGCTCGCCGGCGTCGATCTCGGCGAGGCCGACCGCGAGTCGTACGCCGCCGCCGACC
>SLDB01000174.1 GCA_007125475.1 Nitriliruptoraceae bacterium
GCCGAGCTTGGTGGCCACCTCGCCGTACACCGGGAACCCGTAGAAGGCGTGCTCACCCCGCCACAGGAACACCGGGAACCGCGACGGGGTGAACTCGGACACGTACGGCGTCGCGTAGTACGTCACCTGCTCGAGGGTGACGGTGACGTCCAGGTTCACTCCGGCGCGGGCCAGCAGCCCGGAGGTCCACGCCCCGGTGGTCACGATCGCCCGGCCGGCGTGGTGCACCCCGTCGGTGGTCTCCACCGCGACGCCGTCGCCGTCGGCACGTACCTCGATGACCCGCACCCCGGTGCGGAGCTCGGCGCCGTGCGCCCGCGCCAACGCCACGTGGGTGGCGTTCGCCCGCCGGGCGTCGACGATCCCGGCGTCCGGGGTGAACATCGCCCGCTCGTCGCCGTCCAGGTGGAACTGCGGCCACCGCTCGACGACATCGTCGGCCGACAGCGATTCGTGGGCGTGTCCCATCGAACCGGCAACGGCCAGGTAGTCGTCCAACCCGCCGGTCACCGCCGTGGCGGCATCACGCTCACCCGGGTGCTCGATCACCAGCCCACCGGTGCGGGTGACCAGTGGGAGACCGCTGGCCTCCTCGACCTCCGCCCACGTCGCGAACGACCGCTCGGCCAGCCGCGCGTACACCTCGCGGTCGTGGGCCAGGCGGATCACCCGCGAGTGGTCCTGGCTCCCCCCGCGGACGTGTCCGAGCTCGAATCGCTCCAACCCCAGGACGTGAAGGCCACGGGCCGCCGCCCAGTACGCAGCGGCCGACCCGACCCCGCCCAGACCGATCACGATGACATCGTGCACGTGGTCTCCCTCCTCCTGGACCCCGAACGCCGGCGACGACCAGCCACGGCCGGGTACCGTGAACCAGACACCGGTGTCAGTGAGCCCTGCCGCTGAGTGCCGGGCGTTGCAGCGAGAACGGGGTGGTGTCGAACGACGCCTTGCCGTCGACGGTCATCTCGACCAGCAGCCGGCCGAGGTGGCTGACGTGCTTGTAGGCCTGCCCGTTCCCCCCGGCCGAGACGGCGATCTGGGGGGCGTCGGGGAGGGTGTCGAGGACGAAGTCGTCATCGGGGGTGCAGCTGTACAGGCACGTCTTGGTCTCCAGGACCGGGCCGACGAACCGCGGCAGCCGCCGCTCGAGGAATCCCCGGTAGCGCTCCTCACGCACCGGATCCGGATCGAAGCTGCGCTCATCGGGGTCGGTGAGCGGCCCGGCCAGGTGCTGGCCGAGCTTGGTGGCCACCTCGCCGTACACCGGGAACCCGTAGAAGGCGTGCTCACCCCGCCACAGGAACACCGGGAACCGCGACGGGGTGAACTCGGACACGTACGGCGTCGCGAAGTACGTCACCTGCTCCAACGTCACGGTCAGGTCGATCTCGATCCCGGCCCGGGCCAGCAGCCCGGAGGTCCACGCCCCGGTGGTCACGATCGCCCGACCGGCGTGGTGCACCCCGTCGGTGGTCTCCACCTCGACGCCGTCGCCGTCGGCACGCACATCCAAGACCCGTACCCCGGTGCGGAGCTCGGCGCCGTGCGCCCGCGCCAACGCCACATGGGTGGCGTTCGCCTGCCGGGCGTCGACGATCCCGGCGTCCGGGGTGAACATCGCCCGCTCGTCGCCGTCCAGGCGGAACTGCGGCCAGCGGTCCATCACCTGCTCCGCAGACAGCGATTCGTGGGCGTGTCCCAGCGAAGCGGCAACGGCCAGGTAGTCGTCCAGCCCGCCGGTCACCGCCGTGGAGGTGTCACGCTCATCCGGGTGCTCGATGATCAGACCGCCGGTGTGCGTCACCAGGGGGAGACCGCTGGCCTCCTCGACGTGCCGCCACGCAGAGAACGCGTCCTCGGCCAGCCGCGCGTACACCTCGCGGTCGTGGGCCAGGCGGATCACCCGCGAGTGGTCCTGGCTGCTCCCCCGCGTGTGTCCGAGCTCGAATCGCTCCAACCCCAGGACGTGAAGGCCACGGGCCGCCGCCCAGTACGCGGCGGCCGACCCGACCCCGCCCAGACCGATCACGATGACGTCGTGCACCTGGTGGACTCCCCATCCGACACGGCCGGCAACGGGCCTCGCGTGACGCTAACCATCGCGGCGTCCCACGTCGAGGGATCGGCGACCATCGGGTCCGGTCGACCTCGACGGGACACCGGTGACCGCGGACGGCCACGGACGGTGACGGTGCGGGCACCACCACCTCACGCCCGACGTCTCCTACGCTGCGGGCACGGCGCCGCCCGCGCCAGCGTGGCCGTGGGAGGCCGCGCCGCATACCGAGCGTGCACGATCGAGAGAGGGAGACGATGAGCGAAGCGATCCTGCCGGAGGGTTGGAGCCGGCCACCAGGGTTTTCGAACGGCATCCTCACCGAAGGACACCGACACCTCGCGATCGGGGGCCAGATCGGGAAGGACAACATCACCGGGGAGATGAAGCAGGGCTTCGCCGACCAGTGGGCGCAGACCCTGGAGAACATCGTCACCGTCGTCCGCGCCGCCGGCGGTCAGCCCACCGACATCACCGCGCTGCGGATCTACGTCACGAGAATCCCCGCGTACCGCGAAGCCGGCGCTGCCCTCGCCGAAGGATGGAAGTCCACGATCGGGAAGCACTTCCCGGCGATGACCCTGGTGGAGGTCACCGGGTTGATGGAACCCGACGCCTACCTGGAGATCGACGGGGACGCGGTCCTGTCATGAGGACCGGCCTGCGCCCGCGCCTGCGCACCCGCCTGGTGATCGCGGCGGTGGCGGTCGTCGTCGCCGCCGCCTGCGGCGGCGACGACGACGGCGAACCCGCCGCCGCCGGTGACGACCAGGACCTCGTCGACGGCGCGGACGACGCGGC
>SLDB01000353.1 GCA_007125475.1 Nitriliruptoraceae bacterium
CGGGCACGGCCGGTCCCGCCCCCCGAGAAGCACCCCCCCGAGGCGTGACGCCACACCCCGGCCCCCGAGGCACACCCCCCGCGTGGCCTGACACCGCCCCCGACGACCCGACCGACGGACCGGCCGACGACCGGCGGCGACAACCGACCGACGGCCCTACCGGCGACGTGACCGACAGGACACCGTGAGCGGGGCGGGTGACCGCCCCGACCAGGAGGTGGAGGAGACGTGGAACTGGACCGGATGACCCACAAGTCGCAGGCCGCGGTGCAGCGCGCCGCCGGCCTCGCCCGCGACCGCAAACACCCGGAGGTGAACACCGCGCACCTGCTCACCGCCCTGCTCGAACAGACCGACGGGGTGGTGCTCCCGCTGCTGCAACGCCTGGAGGTCACCCCCACCAGCGTGCGCAACCGGGTCAGCGAGGTGTTGTCGCAGACCCCGGCGGCGTACGGCAGCTCCGGCGACGTGAGGATCGGTCAGGGTCTGCAGCGCGCGTTCGAAGCCGCCGCCAAGGAGGCCGAGCAGCTCGGCGACGACTACGTCTCCACCGAACACCTGCTGCTCGGCGTCCTCGACGGCGGCGACCGCACCGCCGACGTCCTCGCCGGGCTCGGAGTCGACCGTGACGGCGTGCTGCGGGCGTTGCAGGAGGTCCGCGGTTCGCAGCGTGTGACCTCCCAGGACCCCGAGTCGACGTACGAGGCGCTGGAGAAGTACGCCCGGGACCTCACCGCCCAGGCCCGTGACGGCAAGCTCGACCCGGTGATCGGCCGGGACGAGGAGATCCGGCGCACCATCCAGGTGCTGGTGCGCCGTACGAAGAACAACCCGGTGCTGATCGGTGAGCCCGGGGTCGGCAAGACCGCGATCGTGGAGGGGATCGCCCGGCGCATCGTCGAGGGCGACGTCCCCACGCTGCTGGAGGACAAGCGCCTCATCGAGCTCGACCTGTCGTCGATGGTCGCCGGGGCGAAGTACCGCGGCGAGTTCGAGGAGCGGCTCAAGGCCGTCCTCAAGGAGATCGAGTCCTCTGAGGGCGAGATCATCACGTTCATCGACGAGCTGCACACCGTCGTCGGTGCCGGCGCCGCCGAAGGGGCGATGGACGCCGCGAACATGCTCAAGCCGATGCTCGCCCGCGGGCAGCTGCGCATGATCGGTGCCACCACGCTGGCCGAGTACCGCGAGATCGAGAAGGACGCGGCGCTGGAGCGCCGCTTCCAGCCGGTGCACGTCGCCGAGCCCTCGGTGGCCGACACCGTCGGGATCCTGCGCGGGCTCAAGGAGCGCTACGAGGTCCACCACGGGGTGCGGATCACCGACGACGCGATCGTGGCCGCCGCCTCACTCTCCGACCGCTACCTCACCGACCGGTTCCTCCCCGACAAGGCGATCGACCTGCTGGACGAGTCGATGGCCCGGCTGCGGATCGCGATCGACTCGCTGCCCCCGGAGATCGACGAGGTCGACCGGCGGATCCGCCAGCTGGAGATCGAACGCGTCTCGCTGGCCAAGGAGGAGACCGAGACGGCCCGGGCACGGCTGGCCGACCTCGACGCCGAGCTCGCCGAGCTCAAGGAGCGCGACGAGGCGATGCGCGGCCAGTGGCAGCAGGAGAAGGACGCGATCGACGCGTTGCGCACCGCCAAGGAGGAGCTCGAGCAGGTCCGCGAGCAGGCCGCCGCCGCCGAGCGTGACGGCGACCTCACCCGGGCCTCGGAGCTGCGCTACGGCCGTGCGCCGGAGCTCGAACGCGAGGTCGAGGCCGCCCAGCAGCGCATCGAGGCGCTCCGGGCCGCCGGTGACAGTCTCCTGGAGGAGGAGGTCACCGAGCAGGAGATCGCCGAGGTCGTCGGGCGCTGGACCGGGATCCCGGTCTCGCGGCTGATCGAGTCCGAGGCCGCCAAGCTCGTCCACCTCGAGGACGCCCTGCACGAGCGGGTGATCGGCCAGCAGGAGGCCGTCGAGGCCGTCTCGAACGCCGTGCGCCGCTCGCGCTCGGGGATCGCCGACCCGGACCGGCCGCTGGGCTCGTTCCTGTTCCTCGGTCCCACCGGGGTCGGCAAGACCGAGCTCGCCCGGGCGCTGGCGGAGTTCCTGTTCGACGACGAGCGGGCGATGATCCGCATCGACATGGGCGAGTACCAGGAGAAGCACACCGTCGCCCGCCTCATCGGCGCCCCCCCGGGGTACGTCGGGTACGACGAGGGCGGTCAGCTCACCGAGGCGGTGCGGCGTCGGCCCTACCGCGTCGTCCTCCTCGACGAGGTGGAGAAGGCCCACCCGGACGTGTTCAACGTGCTGTTGCAGCTGCTGGACGACGGCCGGCTCACCGATGGTCAGGGCCGCACCGTCGACTTCCGCAACGTCGTGGTGATCATGACCTCGAACCTGGGGTCGACCCACATCCTCGACGCGGCACTGTCCACCGACGAGCTGCGTGAGCGGGTCCTGGCCGACGTGCGCGGCCACTTCCGCCCCGAGTTCCTCAACCGCATCGACGAGCTGGTGATCTTCGAGCGGCTCGCCCGCGAGCAGCTCCGCGACATCGTCGACATCCAGCTGGCACGGCTGCGCACCCGCCTGGAGGAACGCGAGATCGGCCTTCAGGTCAGCGACGCCGCGATGGACCGCCTCGCCGAGCTCGGCTACGACCCGCTGTACGGGGCGCGGCCGCTGAAGCGGGTGATCCGCAAGCAGCTGGAGGACCCGCTGTCGCGGGCGATCCTCGCCGGCGAGGTCCTCGACGGGGCCTCGGTCCGCGTCGACGTCGACGCCGACGGGGTGTTCACCTTCGACCAGCCGGTGATGCCGGCCGCGTGAGGCACGCGGCCGGCGCCGGCCGGCCCCGGCCA
>SLDB01000329.1 GCA_007125475.1 Nitriliruptoraceae bacterium
GAGATCGCCGACGGCGTCCACGTCGAGGTGGGCCAGCAGCTCACCGTCGGGGTGATCGACCCGCACGAGCTCCTCGAGGTCCTCGGGGTGCGCACCGCGCAGCTGCACCTGGTCAAGGAGGTGCAGGACGTCTACCGCTCGCAGGGTGTGCCGATCCACGACAAGCACGTCGAGCTCATCGTCCGGCAGATGTTCCGGCGCGTGCACGTGGTCGACGCCGGCGACACCCGGTTCCTCCCCGGCGACACCATCGACCGGATCCGGTTCAACCAGGAGAACGACCGCGTCCTGGCCGAAGGCGGCCAGCCGGCCGCCGCACGTCCCCTGCTGATGGGGATCACCAAGGCCTCGCTGGCGACCGACTCGTGGCTGTCGGCCGCGTCGTTCCAGGAGACGACCCGCGTCCTCACCGAGGCCGCGCTGGAGTCCGCCTCCGACCCGCTGGTCGGCCTCAAGGAGAACGTCATCATCGGCAAGCTCATCCCGGCCGGTACCGGGATCGCCGAGTACCGCGACGTGCAGGTCGGACACACCGAGATGCCCGAGCAGGCGCTGCCGGCCGACATCGCGGAGTTCCTCGCGTCCACGGAGTCCTACGAGGGCGACGGGTCCTGGGGCTTCGACAGCGGGTGGGGCTACGCCGACTTCCCCGGTGACGCCGGACAGCAGTGACACCGCGGAGCCTCACCGCGCCGCCGGACACCGACAACGAACAGGTCCGGCGGCGTCGGTGAGGCACCGCCGGACCCGACGCAGACACGACGAGGGGCCGCGTCCTGGGACGCGGCCCCTCGTCGTGTGATCACGTCACCGCGGCTCGGGCGCGGTGACGTCGTCAGTTCACAGGGCGTTGTCGTCACCGTTGAGGACCGGGTCGTCGACCCCGCCGCCGTCGCCCTCCTCGACGTCACAGGCGACCGCGCCGAAGGCGAGGACCGCGGTACTGGCGGCGACGGTGAGCTTCTTCATCAGGCTGCGCTTCATGATCTTCCTCCACGTCTTCGGGTCGCGACGACGGTCGCCGCGGTGTGAGTGCCGCTCGGTGCATCGGTTCGTTCCGGGGCACCTCACGTGATGGAGGCAGTGTGCTCCTTCGCACCGCCGGGTGTGCTCGTCCTTGCGGCCATGGATGCCGACGAACGGTCACCGGCTGATGGGAGGTATCGGACGCGGTGGCACCACCGGCCGACGCGACGTTTGACACCTGCTGCACGACCTCGGTACGGTTCCCTTCCGCGCCGCGGCCGGTGGGTCGCGGTGCTTTGTTCCGGGCGCACGGCGCCGCATCCCTTCTGAACGCGCGGGAACCCGGAACGATCCCCGAGCGGAACGCCCGGCCCCGTGGGTCGGACCGTACCGCCGAGGTACCCGATCTCCGATCGACCCCGCCCCGGGCGCGGACGATCCGGTCGGCCGGGTGCCCACTGACCGACGACGACCGACCGCGAGCACGAGCTCGCTCGTCGCCCCGGACGCCAACGCGCCGGGGGGACGACGGAGACGGAGAACACCAGGCATGCCCACCATTCAGCAGCTGGTGCGCAAGGGCCGCAAGGACAAGGCGAAGACGAACAAGACCCTGGCGCTGAAGGGCTCGCCCCAGCGTCGCGGCGTCTGCACCCGCGTCTACACCACGACCCCGAAGAAGCCGAACTCGGCGCTTCGGAAGGTCTGTCGTGTCCGGCTCACCTCGGGGATCGAGGTCACGGCCTACATCCCCGGTGAGGGCCACAACCTGCAGGAGCACTCCATCGTGCTGGTGCGCGGTGGTCGTGTGAAGGACCTGCCGGGTGTCCGCTACAAGGTGATCCGAGGCTCGCTCGACGCCGCCCCCGTCCGTGACCGCAAGCAGTCCCGGTCCCGGTACGGCGTGAAGAAGGAGGGCTAGCCATGCCTCGCAAGGGTTCCCCCGGCCGTCGGCGTGTCCCGGCCGACCCGAAGTACTCGTCCACCCTCGTCACGCAGTTGACGAACCGCATCATGGTCGACGGCAAGCGCTCCGTCGCCGAGCGGATCGTCTACGACGCGTTGGCGAACATCGGCTCGCGGACCCAGGGCGGTGACCCGATCAGCGTGCTCAAGCGCGCCGTCGACAACGTCAAGCCGCAGCTGGAGGTCAAGTCCCGCCGGGTCGGTGGCGCCACCTACCAGGTCCCGGTCGAGGTCCGTCCGGCCCGTTCCACCACCCTGGCGCTGCGCTGGATCATCGGCTACGCCCGGATCCGTCGCGAGCACACGATGGGCGAGCGCCTCGCCGGCGAGCTCCTCGACGCCTCCAACGGTGTCGGTGCCGCGGTGAAGCGCCGCGAGGACACCCACAAGATGGCCGAGGCCAACCGCGCCTTCGCGCACTACCGCTGGTGACCGCCCCGCCGGACGTGGGCAGCCCCCACGGCCGGTGACGACAGGCCCCGTGCACCGCGCGGACCGGCCGATGCACGACCCGAACGACGGTGTCCGCCCCACGCCAGGTACCGGGGTGGACATTCGCACGACGTACCCACGCCCGACGACGGGCGAGACGACGCCGACGAGGAAGCGACGACGATGGCCCTGAAGCGGACCGTGAACCTCGAGAAGCTCCGCAACATCGGGATCATGGCTCACATCGACGCGGGCAAGACCACGACGACCGAGCGGATCCTGTTCTACACCGGGCGCACCTACAAGCTCGGTGAGGTGCACGACGGCGCGGCCACGATGGACTGGATGGCGCAGGAGCAGGAGCGCGGCATCACGATCACGTCGGCCGCGACGACGTGTGAGTGGAACGACGCCACGATCAACATCATCGACACCCCCGGCCACGTCGACTTCACCATCGAGGTGGAGCGGTCGCTGCGGGTGCTCGA
>SLDB01000056.1 GCA_007125475.1 Nitriliruptoraceae bacterium
AAGGGGGCCGACACCGCCGGCGACATCCACGACCGGGTGAATGACGCGGTGACCCATTCGTTCCTGCGGGTCGATGCCGCGGCGGCCACGATCACCCTCGAGCTCGAGCTCGACACGGAACGCTCGACGGTGATCGAGTACTTCGAGATCTTCCTCGATCGCATGGTGATGTGTCGCCGCGCCGCCCGCACCCTGGGGTGCGAGTTCCGTATCACCGCGAACGGCACCCCGCTCGGCTGACCCGCCGAACATCAGCGCCGACCCGCCCGACACCGTCACCGACCTGCGCCGACGCAACAGGACCGCCCCGTGGACAAACGACCGCTCGTCATCTCCCTGGCGTCGTTGCTGCTCGTCGTCCTCGTCGCGGGCGTGTACGTGGGGATGGGCGCCCGCCCGCACCTCGGACTCGACCTGCAGGGCGGGATCAGCGCGATCTACACCCCGGACCTCGACGACGACGAGCCGGTCCCCGACGATTTCGAGGAGATCCTCGACGAGACCATCGAGGTCATCCGCACCCGGGTCGACTCGCTCGGCGTCGCCGAGCCCGACATCTCCCGGCAGGGCACCGACGTCCTCGTCCAGCTCCCCGGCGTCGCCGACCCGGATCGGCTGCAGGAGCTGATCGGGACCACCGCCCGGATGACGTTCCGGCCCGTCGAAGGGGTGATCCTCCCCGGTGACGAGGATTACGACGAGGGTCCCGACTGCCTTGCCCCGGTCGACGAGCAGCCCACCCTCGACGACGACGAGGCGGGGATCCTCTGCGGTGCCCCCGACGACGCCGGGTTCGCCGGTGACGACGAGGGCACCGAGGAGCCGCCGAAGTACCGCGTTGGTCCGTCACGACTCGCCGGGGAGCGGATCAACGACGCGTTCGTGCAGATCGGTGAGGGGGCGGGGCAGGCGTTCCAGGTCGGCCTCGACTTCGACGCGGAGGGCGGCGAGGTCTTCGCCGAGCTCACCGCCGAGCTCGCCTGCGAACGCGACCAGGGCCTGCCGGGGCAGCTCGCGATCGTCCTCGACGGGCGGGTCGAACAGGCCACGAACATGGCGCCCGAGGTCGCCTGTGGGGTCGGGATCACCGGCGGGAGCGCCTCGATCACCACCGGCGCCGGGCTGAGCCGGCAGGAACAGGAGCGGGAGGCCGAGGACCTCGCCCTCATCCTGCGCGCCGGGGCGCTGCCGATCACCCTCGAGGCGTCCACGTTCCAGACCGTCTCCCCGACGCTGGGGCAGGAGTCACTGGAGTCCGGGCTGTTGGCCGGGGTGATCGGGCTCGTCCTGGTCGGGTTGTGGCTCGTGGCGTTCTACCGATGGCTCGGCGTCGTCGCCGTCCTCGAGATCGCGGTGTTCGGTGTGCTGGTGTTCGGCCTGATCTCCCTGCTCTCGGAGGTCGGGTTCGCCCTCACCCTGGCCGGGGTGGCGGGCCTGATCGTGGCGATCGGCATCACCGCCGACTCGGCGATCATCTTCTCGGAACGCATCCGGGACGAGATCAACCTCGGAAAGACCGTCCGCACCGCGGTGGTGAAGGCCCACCACTCGGCGTGGCGGACGAACCTCGCCGGGAACACCGTCACGATGGTCGCCGCCGCGATCCTGTACTTCCTCGCGGTCGGACCGGTGCGCGGGTTCGCGTTGATGCTCGGGATCGCCAGCGTCCTCGACCTCGTGGTCATGTACTTCTTCGCCCGTCCGCTGGTGTTCCTGCTGGCGGACAAGGGGATCGTCACCCGTCGTGACGCCCGGGCCGCACCCCGGACGGCAGGAGCCAGCTGATGAGGACCCCGTCGATCGACTTCGTCGGCCGCTCCCGGCAGTGGGCGGCCCTCTCACTCATCCTCATCGCTGCCGCGGTGCTCACCCTGGGGGTCCGGGGCCTGGAGCTGTCCATCGACTTCGTCGGCGGCAACAGCTACCAGCTCGTCGACGTCCGCGGTGACGTCGGCCCCGACGAGCTGCGCACCGCCGCCGAGGACGCCGGTGCCCAGGACGTCGTCGCCCAGCTGCAGACCGACGGGGACGAGGTCACCGGCGCGCTGGTGCGTACCGAGTCCCTCGACCCGGGCAGCGAGGTGGAGCAGTCGGTACGGGCGGCGCTCACCGAGGTCTCCGGGGCCGGGGAGGTCGGCTTCGAGTTCGTCGGCCCGGTGTGGGGGGAGCGCATCACCGTGCAGATGCTCCAGGCACTGGTGGTGTTCCTCGTCGTGATCACCCTCTACATCACGTTCCGGCTCGAGTTCAAGATGGCGATCGCGGCGCTGCTGGCGCTCGGCCACGACCTGGTGATCACGATCGGGGTGTACGCCCTGGTGGGGTTCACCGTCTCCCCGGCAACGGTGATCGCGCTGCTGACGATCTTCGGGTACTCGCTGTACGACACCGTCGTCGTGTTCGACCGGGTCAAGGAGAACGCGATCAACCTCGGTGAGCCGGGGTTGCGCACGATCCCCGAACTGGTGAACGCCTCCATGAACCAGGTCGTGATCCGGTCGCTGAACACCTCGATCACCTCCCTGCTGCCGGTCGGTGCGCTGCTGTTCATCGGCGCCCAGCTGCTGGGGGCGACGACGTTGCAGGACCTCGCCCTGGCGTTGTTCGTCGGGATGGGGGTCGGGATCTACTCGTCGCTGTTCGTCGCCGGCCCGGCGTTCGCGTGGCTGAAGGTGCGTGAGCCCGCCGAGCAGCGTCGCCTGGCCAAGGCCGCCGAGCTCGAGGCGGCCGGGGATGCGGAGTCGACGGCGAGCGCCGACCCGAGCGCCGCACCGCAGCCGGCGGCCGGGAGCCCCGAGGCCCGGGCCCCGATCACCACCGACTACGTTCGCGGCACCGGCCGGCGCAAGCG
>SLDB01000200.1 GCA_007125475.1 Nitriliruptoraceae bacterium
CGGCGATCACGCGGAGCCGCGATCGATCGATCTTCTGACCGGTGACCAGGGGGAGCTCCTCCATGACGTGGAGGTACTCGGGCCAGTGGCTCTTCGGCAGGCCGTGCTGGTCGAGGTGGCGGCGTAGCGTCTCGAGGTCGAGGTCGGTGCTGTGGTCGGGGTCGAGCACCACGCAGGCGCAGACCCGCTCACCCATCTCCTCGTCGGGGACCGGGACGCAGGCCACCTCCCGCACGGCAGGGATCTCGAGCATGGCCTTCTCGACCTCCGCGGGCCAGATGTTCAGGCCACCTCGGATGATCACCTCCTTGAGCCGGCCGGTCACGTGGAGCCGACCACCGTCGTCGACGTAGCCGAGGTCGCCGGTCCGCATCCACAGCTTCCCCGCGTCGTCGATCGAGTAGACGTCCCCGGCAGGATCGTCTCCGACGTACCCCGAGTGCAGGGAGGGGCCCGCGACCCAGATCTCGCCGATGTCCGCGTCGTCGTCACCACGGCGGATGTCGATCTCGACCCCGGGGTAGGTGATGAGGGCACGGACCAACCCGTCGTCGGACATCGGGTCGGGCGCCGCCTCCATCCCGATACTGCCCTCGGTGAGGCCGTACACGTTCATGACGCAGGCGCCGGTGACGTCCTCGAACTCCTTGCGCACCACCGACGGGAGCACCGCACCGCCGCAGAAGACGGTCCGCAGGCGGAGCTCGTCCAGGGTCGTGGATCCGTCGACCAGCGACGGAGCGCTGAGGATCCTCGACAGCTGGGTCGGGACCGCCCCCGCGTGGGTCGCTCCGGTGGCCAGCAGCTGCTCGAGCGAGAGGTCGCCCGAGAACCGAGGGAGCAGGTAGCTGGTGGCTGCGACCAGCGGCGCGGAGTAGTACGCCGGGACCATCAGGCCGCTGTGCGGGCCGAGGAGCGATAGCCAACGGCTCCCGGTGTCCATCGCCATCCGCTCGACCTGCTGCCGCCCGACGTACATCCGGGGGGCGGAGGGGTTGTGCACGAGCTTCGGCAGCCCCGTCGACCCGGAGGTGGTCCGCACGACGTCGAGGTCGAAGGCCCCGAGGGCGCGGTCGCGTGCCCCAGAGAGGTCGTCGCGAGCCGCCGCGAGCTGGCGGAGGTCGGTCGGAGCGTCGGAGGACGTGGCCCGGACCGAGAGGACTCGGAACCCCCCGTCCTCTCCTCCGGCGAGCTGCCACGCTCGGCCGGCGAGGGCGCGACCCTCCTCGTCGCCGGGGAAGATGCCCGCAGCAGGGCGCGCGAGGCGGACGATCTCGGCGAACCCTTCCGGGCTCACACTGAGCGGGGCGATCACCGCGATGAGCCCCGCCCGCTGCAGGGCGATCCGCAGCGCGTAGGCCTCCCACCAGTTGGGCTGCATGAGCAGGACCATCCGGTCGGTCTCCGGGACGAGCTCGGCGAGCACCACCGCGGCCGCGTCCGCGAACCGGTTCAGCTCCGCCCAGGTCATGGCTTCGTCCTCGTCGACGAAGCCCGGGTGGTGGGGATGATCGCGAGCGTTGTCGTCCCACACGTCGGAGAGCGTCTGCTCCCGCCAGTAGCCAGCACGCACGAAGGCGTCGATCTGTTCCTCACCGAACAGTGTTGGTCTCACAGGAACTTTCTCCCTGGGCCGCCGCTCACGTGGCCGGGTTGCTGCCCGAACGCCCGGCGGATGGGCGCCCGAGCCCCGCGTTCCCTCGGTGGCAGGTCAGGTGGTGGTGTCGGTGTTGTTCTGTTTGGCGGCGATCTCGGCGCGCTTGGCGCGGGCGCGGTTGCGCATGGTTTCGGGGTCTTGGACGATCTGGCGGGGGTCTTGGAACTGGGGGATGACGTAGCGGCCGATGAGTTCGATGGACTGCATGAGCATGTGGTGGGGGAGGCCGTCGAGGCGGAACCAGACCTCGTCGGCGCCCATCTGCTGGTAGCGGGTGATGTGGGCGATGAAGTCGTCGGGGTCGCCGATGATCACCGAGCCGGAGTCGTGGCGCAGGTAGTCGAGGTCGTCGAGTTTGTCGTCGACGTCGGCGATGTCTTTGAGGTAGGCGTAGTCGGGGGAGAGGGTGGACAGGCGGGCGAAGGCGTCGCCGGCGAGGCGTCGGTGGTTGGCGATGGTGGGGCCGGCTTCGGTGATGGCTTGGTCGACGGTGGGGGCGCAGTGGGCGGAGGCGTAGACGGCGATGGAGTTGTTGATGAACTCGCCGGCAGCTTCACGTTCGCCGGCGGCCTTCTTGTAGACGGCGACGGCTTCCTCGAGGAAGTCCCAGCCGCGTTCGACCGAGCTGGTGAGCACGCCCAGGCCCTTGGCGGCGGCGTTGATGATCGAGTCGTGGCTGGTGGAGGCGACCGACATGGGCGGGTAGGGATCCTGCAGCGGGCGGGGGACCAGGCTGCGGGGCGGGATCTTGAAGTACTCGCCTTCGAAGGTGAACGGGTCCTGGGTGAAGGCGGTCTGGATGAGGTCGACGGCTTCGTCCCACTGGGCGCGGGTCTCGTCGGGGTCGACCTCGAACCCGCGGAGGCTCAGCAGGGTGTTGCCGCGGGCGGTGCACATCTCCACGCGGCCGTGGGAGAGCAGGTCCATGGTGGCCATCCGCTCGGCGATGCGCAGCGGGTGGTTGATCTTGTAGGGCAGCAGCACGCTGGAGTGGCGGAACCGGATCCGGTCGGTGAGCGAGAACAGGTAGGGGTAGAACACCTCCGGGGCGGACATCGAGGCGATGCCGTAGGCGAAGTGCTGTTCGGAGGTGCCGAAGAAGTCGAACCCGACCTTGTCGGCCAGCACGACCTCATCGACCAGGTCCCAGTAGCGCTGGCCGTAGGTCTGGCCCGGCCGA
>SLDB01000126.1 GCA_007125475.1 Nitriliruptoraceae bacterium
CGACGATCCGCAGGTCGGTCGCCATCATCAGGTTCACCCCGGCGCCCACGGCGGCGCCCTGCACGGCGGCGATCGTGGGCACCTTGCACTGACCGACGCGCATGAACGCGCCGTAGACGCTGCCGTTGTCCTCGTACGAGGTGGGGTCGGTGGGGTCCTCACCGGCGTTCCCCAGGACCTTGCGGTCCGCACCGGCGCAGAAGTGGCCCCCGGCACCCTGGACGACGGCCGCACCGATCTCCGGGTTGGCGTCGATCTCCTCGACCGCGGCGATGAGGTCACGCGCACTCTGTGGCGTCAATGCGTTACGTCGCTCGGGTGCGTTCAGCGAGATGACCGCGACGGCCCCCTCGTAGCGAAGTTCGATGTCTGCCACGGTGCTCTCCTGGGTCGTGAACTCGTCGGGCGGTCGCCCGTGGGACGTCGCTGGGTGCCCGGCACCCAGCCGAAGCTTCGGCCGACTCTACCAATCACGCCCCACCGGCATCGTCGGAGCCGGTTCGTACTCAACGCCGTGAGGCCGCCCCTCGACGGGACGACCTCACGGAGTCGTTCGGTGTTCGACGTGCACCACGTCGCCTCAGTCAGTCGGCCCGGGGGTCGAGGACGCTGACGGGCTGCTCGTAGCCGCTGCGCTGCAGGGCGTCGGTGATGATCGCCTCGAGCGTCGGCGGCGGGATCACGCAGTCCATGCAGGTCTCGTCGGTGAAGGTGAGCTCCACGGCGATCTCGTCGTCGCTGGCGCGCGCGACCGCGAGTCCGGCCCCGTCGTTGGCCAGGGCCTGACGGAGCTCGTCGAGCGCGGCGTTCACCCCGTCGTCGACACCGCCGGCTGCCGCCGGGGGGGCGTCGGAGGCGTCCGGCACGGCGGGGGCATCAGCGTCGCGGGTTGCTGCCGAACCGTTCGTCGAACCGTTCGTCGACCCGCTCGTCACGGCGGTCGGCGCCGGCCCCGACGACGAGCCGTCGGGCGCGGCCTCACCGGCCTCCTCGAGGAGGGAGACGGCCTGCTCGTACGCCGCGTCGATGCGTGCGGCGAGGTCGTCCTCGGAGATCCCACCCAGGGGGTGGTCGATGATCACGATGCGCAGGTCCTCGAGCCCGCTCGTCTGCACGATCGAGCGCGCCAGGGGCAGGAACGCGGTGGAGGCGAAGAGGATCGCGGGGATCCCGGCCTTCTCGAACTTCACGGCGTCGTGGCAACTCCACGACGTGCAGGAGCCTCAGTCGGCGCTCCCGACGAGGACCAGCGAGGCCTCGTGCTCGAGCTCCCCGAACGCCGCGTCCGAGACGCCCTCGGAGGGGCTGCCCTTCCGCTTGACGTTCGTGCCCCCGATCATCCCCGCCGCGGCGAGGCGGTCGGCGACACCGGTCATCAGGGCACGCGCGTTCGGCTTGGTGTTGTCGACGATCGCCACGACACCGTCACGTAGCCCGGTCAACTCGTTGCGGTGCCAGGCCGCGCCGGCGTTGCGGTGACGCCTCCCGACCGGGGTGAACACCTTCACGGCGCTCATGCTGTCTCCTCTCTGGTGAGCAGTTCATCGAAGGTACGGGTCACCGCCTGTGTCCCTCCGAACCCCTGCATCACGACTGAGTGCTTCCCGGGCCCGCCGGCGACGAACACCTCGAAGCCGTCGGGGTCGTTCACGACGGGGACGGTGAGCCCGTCGTCACCGCTCTTCTCGATGCGTTCCTCGAGCCACGGCGACCACATCTTCATCCCCCACATCCCGCCTTTGCGCAGCTGGGACACCGGCAAGCGGGCCTCCTCGAAGAGGAAGGACTGGACGTCACGTCGGGTGAACCCCGACGACGCCACGGTATCGGCATGCTCCGGTCCGAGCACGACGACCACCGCCCCGCGCGAGATGTAACTGGTGTTCGCCCCCATCGTCGCGATCGAGCTCGCAACCGTGCTGAGGATGCCGTAGGCGTCGGTGCTGACGTGGTCGTTGACGTTGTGCGGGTTTTCGACACCACACACCGTGACGGCGTCGTCGGCCGGCCCGAGCCCCGCGACCTCCTCGGCGTACGAACGCCAGGGGCTGTCCTCGAGGTTCTCGGTGACGCAGTAGCTGTACTTGCTGGGCTGGCCGTGCGTGGCACGGTCGAGCTCACCGGGACGGGCACCGCCGAGGTTCAGCAGGCACAGGCGGATCGCCCTTCCGACCGTGGCGTTCGTCCGGTTCCCCGGCCCGAACAACCCGGGCCCACCGTGGAACCCGAGTTCGAGGGAGGCGGGACCGTGCACCACCGTCAACGGGGCGACCGGGTGGGTGGTCGACTGGATCCCGCTGAGGTTGAACTCGTCCTCGAGGAGGGCCGAGATCGAGGCGAGGACCACCCGCATCATCCGCGGCTCGCACCCGGCCATGATCGCGTTCGCCGCCACCTTCGCCGGGGTGACCTCGAACTCGGCCGGTGGCATCAGCCCGAGCAGGTCGTCGGGCCCACGGTCGACCTCGGCGAGGAACGCCTCCATCCGCGCCTCGGTCGGCGCCACCAGCGGGAGCCCGTCCCCCCAGCCGAGGCGCTCGGCCTCCTCGTAGAACCCGACCTCGTCGAGTTCCTGCCACTCGTCCACTGCGGGTTCTGCCACGAGGCGCTCCCTGTCTGCTACGGCCACCTCCGCCGGCTCGGTCCGGACCTGACGGATCACGCGTCGCCGTCCCCCATCCCGGGGCGGCGTCGGCGGTGGCCGGAACGGAGCCGGCCACCGCCGGTAAAACGTACTCCAGTCGATGACGCGTCGGTCGTTCAGCTGGCGATGGACCTGGTGATCAACGGCCAGACCTGCGACGAACCGACGTCGGCGACGATGTCGGAGAC
>SLDB01000202.1 GCA_007125475.1 Nitriliruptoraceae bacterium
ACCTGCTCACAGTGCGGGGCGAGAACCAAGCTCGCGCTGTGGCAACGCACCTACAACTGCGGCTCCTGTGACCTGGTCATCGACCGGGACGTGAACGCCGCACGCAACATCCGAGCCGAAGGCCAACGCCTGGCGCGGGAACAGCACCACGTCGCCTCGATACGCGGGGAGACTTCAAACGGCGAGCCGAGACCCGATGAGACCGAACCAGCACCCTCGGGTGTTGGTGGGCGCGGGTCGTTCGAGGCCGCAACCGATCCAGCAGCCGTCCGCGTGGTGGCTGCGTGAGAGACGGACGCGACGCCGTCACCTTGACGGCGACGGGGTCGGGTTCACAGCGCTGGTGTTGTCCGTATCAGAACAACATCCGCTGCCGAACTTAGGTCGAGGTGACCGCCGGCTGCGCCTGCAGGACATCGGCGATGTCGTCGCTCCACGCCGAGATCGCCGCGAAGTCGCGGAAGTCGCCCTCCGGTGCACGCAGCGCCCGGACCACGGCCCGCTCGGCGATCCCCAGCAGCTCCCGGTCGAGCCTGCCGGCGAAGACGCGGTGGTCCACCGCCCCGGTCACCTTCGCCATCGCCGTGGCGTCGTGGGGGGCGTCGGCGGGGAGCGGCGGATCCCCGAGCGGGCCGCTGGAGAACAACCACACCGGCCGCTTGGCCAGCGCCCCGCCGTGCCGACCCACCAGCACGCGTGCCGGCTCCAGCCACCGTCCGGCGTACACGGCGCTGCCGATCACCACCGCGTCGTACCCCGTCAGGTCGCGCACCTCCTCCGGGCTGCGCAGGTTCGCCTCGAGTCCGCGCTCGCGCAGCCGGTTCATGACGGCCGCACCGATCTCGAGCGTCGCCCCGTGCTTCGAGGCGACGGCCACCAGCACCCGCATCACGACCTCCTCGTGAGTCACCGCAGAGCATGCACCATAGGTCACCGCAGATCCAGGGTCGGACGACCCCACCGACGCCGGGCTCACCCCCCGCGCCGGGCTCGCCCCCCCGCGGTGACCTCGCCCCCCTCGAGGCGGTCGAAGAGGTCGACGGCGAGGACCCTGGCGACCTGCGCCGGATCCTCGACGGCGCTGAGGTGGCTGCAGCCGGGCAGGACGTGCAACCCGGCCCCCGCGATGCGCCGACGCAGGTCCTCGGCGTGGCTCGGCGGGGTGGCCGGGTCGTGCTCACCGACGAGGATGCACGTCGGGACGTCGATGGAGGCGACCGCATCACGCAGGTCCATCGCCCCCATCGCCCGGCACACCGCCCCGTAGGCCTCGACGTCGTTCGCCCGGAACACCCCCAGCAGGCGCTCACCGATCTCCGGGTGGGTTTCCACGAACCCCGGGGAGAACCACCGTTCGAGCTGGAACGACGCCAGTGACTCGAACCCGTCGGTCGCCGCACGCTGCGCCCGTGCCTCCCAGTCCTCGGCGGCGGTCTCGCCGTACCAGCACGTCGTGTCGAGCAACCCGAGACCGGTGACCAGCTCCGGGTGGCGGACCGCGACCGACTGCGCGACGCAGCCTCCCAGCGACATCCCCACGACGACGGCGCCGTGGGGCTCCTCGGCCCGCAGCAGCTCGGCGACGGCGTCGGCCATGGACTCGATCGAGGTCTCCGCCAGCGTCGGGGAACGCCCGTGGTTGGGGAGGTCGACCGCGATCACGTCACCGCGGCCGGTGAGCCGCGGGACCAGCCCGTCCCAGACGGTGCGGTCCATCGCCAGGCTGTGCAGCAGCACCACGGTGCCGTCGCCACCGCCGGTGTGTCGGGTGTAGTCGAGCACACGTCCTCCTCGTCCGCGCGGCGTGCGCCGCGTCGATCCGTCCATCAGTCGGGGTCGCGACCCGTCCGGGCGAGGATCCGGGTGTCGATGTCGTGCGCGAAGCGGTTCAACTCGCGTCGCATGTCGGCGTACCGCTTGCTGGCGAGGATCTGCGTCAGCGATGCGAAGTGATCGATGTCGATCTGCACCACGATGCGGGCACCGGTCCCCACCACGGTGTAGAAGCCACGGATCGAGCGGAAGCCGGGCTGGTTCTGCCACCAGGGGATCGCGACCCCTCGGACCCAGTCGGCGTAGTCGGATTCCTCGACGTCGTTGGCCAGGACGTAGCTGACCAGGAGTTGGACGTGGCCGGTCTGCATCAGCGACCCTTCCGTACGCCGGTACGAAGGATCCTCCGCCATCGCGGACCGCGGGGCAAGACCGTCGTGCAGGAGCCCGTCGGCTGGTTGCGTGCCCCCGTATGGTTCGCGATGCTGAGCACGCGGCGCCGCGGGTGATGGGGTGATTCCCGACGGCAACGGTGACGGCCAGGCGACAGCCCGTGAGATGCGGCCGGACGTCCGCACCGGCGGGAGGGGAGGCGACATCGTGGGTGAGGTCGGGATCGGTATGGCACGGCCGGCCGGCGCGGGGATCGTCGACGCCGACGTGCACTGCACGGTCCCGTCGGCCGCGGCGCTGTTCCCGTACCTCGCCGACCACTGGGTGGAGCAGATCCGCCAGTCCGGGTTCTCCGGGGCCTCCGAGAACGCCTACCCGCCGGGGATCCCCACCTCGGCCCGCCCCGGATCCGCCCCCGGCGACGGACGCCCAGCCGGCAGCGACCTCGACGTCCTGCGCACCCAGGTCCTCGACGTCGACGGTGTCGAGGCCGCGATCCTCAACTGCGCGTACGCGGTCGACACGATCCGCAACCCGGACGCCGCGTCGGCGATCGCCTCGGCGGTGAACGACTGGCAGCTCGCCGAGTGGCTCGAGGTCGAGCCCCGGCTGCACGGCAGCCTGGTGGTACCCAGCCAGATCCCCGAGCTCGCCGTCGCCGAGATCGAACGCCTCGGCGACGACCCCAGGTTCGTGCAGGTGTTCCTCCCGGCACGTTCGGCGGTGCCGTACGGACGGCGGGACTTCCACAAGGTCCTGGCCGCCGCCGTCGAGCGCGACCTCGTTGTCAGCCTGCAGTACGGGGGGTTCCCGGGGAACCCGCCCACCGCCGTCGGCTGGCCCTCGTACCACATCGAGGAGTACGTCGGGATGGCCTCGGTGATGCAGTCGCAGCTGATGAACCTCATCGCCGAGGGGGTGTTCGACGCCTTCGGCGACCTGCGTGTCTCCCTCGTCGAGGGCGGGTTCACCTGGCTGCCGTCGTTCCTGTGGCGGTTCGACAAGGACTGGAAGGGTCTGCGCCGGGAGGTGCCGTGGGTCCGCCGGCCCCCGTCGGAGTACGTCCACGACCACGTCCGCCTCACTACCGCCCCCCTCGACCTCGACACCCACCGACCCGAGGCGTTCGCGACGCTGTTCGCCCAGGTCGGCGGCGCCGACGTGCTGATGTACGCAAGCGACCACCCGCACCTGCACGCCGACACCGGCGACGACTGGACGTCGATGCTCCCCGAGGATGCACGTGCGCCGGTGCTCGGCGACAACGCCCGCGCCTTCTACCGCCTGAACCGATGACGAAGCGGCTGACCCCACGACGAGAATGGCGTTCCGTGCCGCGGACCACCGAACCGATCCAGGAGCAGCCGTGAGCATCCACGTCGTCGCCCGCCTCGACGAGGTCCCGCCCGGGACCCGCAAGGTCGTCGAGGTCGCCGGTCGCGAGATCGGGGTGTTCAACGTGGACGGCGAGTTGTTCGCGGTCCGCAACCGCTGCCCGCACATGGCCGGCCCGCTGTGCGAGGGCTACGTCAGCGGCGCGGTGTCGTCCACCACCCCCGGTGAGTACCACTTCGACCGGGTCGGGGAGATCCTGCGGTGCCCGTGGCACCAGTGGGAGTTCGACATGCGCACCGGCCAGTCGTGGTTCGACCCGGCGCGGGTCCGGGTCCGTGCCTACCAGGCCCGCATCGCCTCCGGCGCCTCCCTCGTCGCCACCGACGAGGCGCCCGCGACGACCACCGACGCCGCCCCCCCGGCCGAAGGGATGGTCCCCGGCCCCTACGTCGCCGAGACCTACCCGGTCTCCGTCGAGCACGACTACATCGTCGTCGACCTGCTCAGCCGCTGACCCGCCACCGCCGACCCGCCACCGCGCCAGGAGTCCACACCATGTCCGTGACCGAACGACTCCCCGACACCGCCGACACCCGCGCGACCGGTGGGATGGTCGACTGCGACGTGCACACCGCGCTGCGGTCCCCCGACGCGATCCTCGACTACCTCCCGACCCGGTGGCACACCCACCACCGCACCTTCGGCGGGAACGGCTACTACGGCAGCAAGTACCCCAAGAGCGTCCCGAACGCCGCGCGGGTCGACGCGTGGCCGGGATCCGGCGGCGCCCCCGGCTCGGACCTGCAGATGATGCGCGAGCAGCTCCTCGACCGCTGGGACATCGACGTCGCGATCCTCAACCCCGGGGTCCACAGCGGGGGGTCGCGGAACCTCGACTACGCCGCGGCGGTGGCCTCCGCGATCAACGACATCACCGCCGCGGAGTGGCTCGACCACGACGAGAGGCTCCGGGGCTCGTTGGTCGTCTCGTTCGAGGACCCGCCGGCGGCGGTCGCCGAGATCGAACGCCTCGCCGACGACGACCGGTTCGTGCAGGTCTACCTGCAGGTTCGGACCACCCAGCCGCTCGGCCACCGCAAGTACTGGCCGATCTACGCCGCCGCCGAGGCGCACGGGCTCCCCGTCGGGGTGCACTTCGGGGGGAACAGCGGCACCCCGATCACCGGCGCGGGGTGGCCCTCGTACTACCTCGAGGACCACGTCGGCAACGCCCAGAGCTTCCAGGCACAACTGACCAGCCTCGTCCTCGAGGGCGTGTTCGAGCGCTTCCCCGGGTTGCGCTACGTCTCCATCGAGGGTGGCACCGCCTGGGTCCCGCCGTTGGCGTGGCGGATGGACGCGGCCTGGCAGCGCCTCGGCGACGAGGTCCCCCACGTCACCCGGCCACCGTCGGAGACGATCGCCGAACGGGTGTGGTTCACCACCCAGCCGATCGAGGAGCCACCGACCCCCGGCGACTTCCTCGACCTCCTGGACACGTTCCCGTCACTCGTCGACCGGCTGATGTTCTCCACCGACTACCCGCACTGGGACTTCGACGACCCCGACCACGCCATGAAGCACGTCCGCCTCCCCGACGGTGCCGAGGAGAAGATCCGATCGGTCAACGCCCGCGCGCTGTACGGGCTCTGAGGATGGCGGTGTCAGGCCGAGGCCATCGCGACGTCGACGATCTCGGGCTGCACGAGCCGGACGTAGTCGGCCACCGCGATCGTCACCGTCTGCGTGTGCGAACCGTCGCGGCACACCATCCGCGGGCGGGCCCGCAGGTCCTCGTCGAGGAACGTCGGGATCCCGTAGAGGTTCCCGAACGGCGGCTCGCCGCCGACCTCCGAGTCGTCGAACACCGCGGCGAACTCGTCCTCGGTCGCCAACCGGACCTCGTTGTTCCCGAGGACCTCGCTGGCACGCTGAAGGTCGAGACGCTCGCTGCCGGCGATCACGATCATCGCCAGCTCGCCGCTGACGGACACCAGCACCGGCTTCGCCACCTCGTGGCCGCTCACCCCTTCAGAGGCGGCGACCTCGTCGGCCGTCACCGCGTACGGGTGGGTCGTGACCTCGTAGGCGACACCTTCGGCGTCGAGGAGTTCGTGGAGTCTGTTCACCGCCATCTCCCACCTCCCGTCACCCCGACGATCCCCCGACAGCGCCTTCCGGTCAAGCCCCGCGCACACGCGGGCGTGCCTCACGCACGTCGGTGCGTCCTCGATGGTCGCCCAACCGGGGCGACCGGGCTTGAATGGCGATCGGCTGGGCCCGGGACGAGCCCGGCACACCGAGTTCCCCTGGAGCCGTCGACGTGAGTCAACGACAGCTGCTCGAACCCGGAGGTGACGAGCTCATCGCACACCTCGATCACCTGCACCGGCGCCACCTCGCCGACGGTTCGCCGCGAAGCGCCGCGCGGGACGCGGTGTGGGCCGGCGTGGTGCTGGCCGTGCGCGCCGAGCCCCGCGCCGCCGAGGAGTGGTTCACTCGTGCCCGCCGGCTCCTCGACGAGGACACCGACGACCACGCCGAACCCGGCTACGCCCTCGTCCCGGAGTTGCTGGTGCACGCCGCGGCCGGCAGGTGGACGGCGGTGACCGACGCCGCCACGGCGATCTCCGGCCACGCCCGCAGCTTCGACGACCGCGACCTGTGGGCCGTGGCCGCCATGGAGCACGGCCACGCCCTGGTCCGCCTGGGGAGGCGTGAGCCGGGGTTCAACCTCCTCGACGAGGCGGTGCTCGCCGCCGCCGACGGCGAGCTCTCCCCGGTCGTGACCGGGGTGGTGTTCTGCGGCGTCATCGCCCACTGCCGCCAGTTGCACGATCTGCGGCGTGCCCGCGAGTGGACCCGTGCCTTCGAACGCTGGTGCGCCTCGGCCGACGAGGTGGTCGCGGGCATCGGCGAGTGCCGACTCCACCTCGCCGAGCTGCTGCAGGCGCGAGGTTCCTGGGACGACGCCCTCGCCGCGGCAGGCACCGCCCACCACCGGTTCGTCACCGCCTCACGACCCACCGCAGCCGGCGACGCCCGGGTGCGCGAAGCCGAGGTGCACCGGTTGCGCGGCGAGTTCGACGCGGCCGACCACGCCTACGCCGAGGCGGCCCGGCTCGGGGCGGCGACGCAGCCGGGGCTGGCGTTGCTGCGCCTCGCCCAGGGCCGGGCGGGGATCGCGTCGAAGGCGCTTGACCGGGTCCTGGACGCCAGCGACGAACCACTCGAACGGGCCCGGTACCTCCCCGCCACCGTCGACGTCCGCCTCGGCCTCGGTGACCTCCCCGGCGCCGACGCGGCCGCCGGGGAGCTGCAGGGCATCGCCCGGCGGCACCCCACCACCACCCTGATGCTCGCGGCCGCCACCGCGACGGCTGCCGTCGCCCTCGCCAGTGGTCGGGCTCGCGCCGCCCTGGTCACGCTCCGCCGGGTGGCTGCGATGTTGCGAGGGATGGAGCTGCCGTACGAGGTGGCCCGCGCCCGTGAGCTCCTCGGGCTCGCCTGCCGGGCCCTCGGTGAAGAGGCCGCCGCCCGGTCCGAGCTCTCGGCGGCCCGCAGCGCCTTCGCCGAGCTCGGGGCGGACCCGGACCGCACCCGGCTCGAGCGCCTCCTCGACGCCGGGCCCGGTGACCCGCCCGACACCCTGCTCACCCCGCGGGAGCTTCAGGTGCTGGGGCTCCTCGCCGGGGGCCGGACGAACCGGGTGATCGCCACCGAACTGGGTATCGGCCCACGGACCGTCGACCGGCACGTCAGCAACCTCCTCGCCAAGCTCGACACCCCGTCCCGCACCGCGGCGACGGCGTACGCCTACGCGCACAACCTGGTGTGAGCGATGGGCAACGGGGGTGACGTGCGCTCGACGGCCTACGTCGGCGAGCTCGCCGTGGTCGCCACCGACGCCGACGGCGCGGGGCCTGGACACCTCGCCGAGGAGGTGGTGATCACCGTCGCCAACGGGGTGTTCACCGACGTCGCGGTCGGTGCTACCCCACCACCGGGGGCGGTGCGGCTGCCGGGCCTGACCCTGCCCGGGTTCGCCGACGCGCACAGCCACGCGTTCCACCGGGCGCTGCGGGGCCGGACGCACGCCGACGGTGGGACGTTCTGGAGTTGGCGTCAGCGGATGTACGAGGTCGCCGGTTCGCTGGACCCCGACGGCTATCACGCACTGGCACGGGCGGTGTACACCGAGATGGCCGCGACCGGGTTCACCAGCGTCGGGGAGTTCCACTACCTGCACCACCGCCCCGACGGGGGCCGCTACGACGATGCGAACGCGATGGGGCACGCCTTGATCGCCGCCGCCCGCGACGCCGGGATCCGGATCACGCTGCTGGACGCCTGCTACCTCACCGGCGGGATCGGCGAACCGCTCACCGGGGTCCAGCGACGGTTCGACGACGGCGATGCCGGGCGGTGGGCGGAACGTGTCGACGAGCTCGCCACCGCCTACCGCGGCGACCCGGACGTGGCCGTCGGCGCGGCGGTGCACTCGGTCCGCGCCGTCCCCGCCGAGCAGATCCCGGAGATCGTGGCGTGGGCCCGGGGGCGTACCGCCCCGCTGCACGCCCACGTCTCCGAGCAGCCGGCCGAGAACGAGGCGTGCCTGGCCGCCTACGGCCGCACCCCCGTGCAGGTGCTCACCGACGCCGGGTTCGGCGGGGCGCTGTCCACCGCGGTGCACGCCACCCACCTCACCGCCGAGGACATCGAGCGCCTCGGCGCGACGGGCACGTGCGTGTGCTTCTGTCCGACGACCGAGCGCGACCTCGGTGACGGGATCGGTCCCGCCGACGAACTCGTCGCCGCCGGGGCCCTACTCACCCTCGGCACCGACCAGCACGCCCGGATCGACGCGTTCGAGGAGGCCCGTGCCGTCGAGCTGAACCTCCGGCTGGCACACCGTCGACGCGGGTGTCTCGAGCCGGGGGTCCTGCTGGCGGCGCTGACGTCGAACGGGCAGGCGAGCCTCGGGTTCGGTGGTGGACGGATCGCCGTCGGACAACCCGCCGATCTGGTGGCGGTGTCGCTGACCTCGCCACGTACGGCCGGCGCCGAGGCGGCATCGGCGATCCCGACCGCGCTGTTCGCGGCCAGCGACGCGGACGTCACCGACGTCGTCGTCGACGGTGAGCGCGTCGTCACCTCCGGTCTCCATCGCGACGGCGACGTCGGTGCGGCGTTGACGTCCGTGATCCGCGACCTCGGCAGGTGACCCGGAGGCCCGACACCCGTGGCCGCCCGACACCCGTGGCCGCCCGACACCCGTGGCCGCCCGACACCCGTGGCCGCCCGACACCCGTGGCCCGACACCGGCGGCCCGGGGGTCACGTCACGGTCCCCGTCTCGGTGGACAGCCGATCACGGACGCGCTTCGGCAGCTTCTCGACCACCAGGTCGTAGGAGTCGTCGATCCACCCGACGAGCTCGGCGGACGGCACGGACCCGTCCAGGTCCACGGTGTTCCACAGCCGCTTGTTGAGGTGGTAGCCGGCGACGACCGCCGGGTAGGTCTCACGCAGGACCTCGGCGAGCTCCGGCTCGCACTTCAGGCTCACCCGCGCGGGCTCCTCGTCCTCGGCGAGGATGGCGAACAGCTTCCCGCCGACCTTGACCACCAGGGCCTCCGGGCCGAACGGGTAGGCCTCCTCGGCCCCCGGTTTGGCGAGGCAGTGCGCCCGCACGGCGTCAGCGTCCATCGCCGTCACCCCCCGGACACGGCCTCGGCGGCCGCCGCGATGTCGTCGAGGTCACGGCGCAGCATCTTCCGCGTCGAACCGGCGAACAACCGTCCAACCGTCGCCGCCAGCACCTTCCCCCCGACGCCGGCCGGCTGCGCACCGAATCGCATCGAGATCCGGCTGCCGGAACCGTCCGGTTCGACCGCGACGACCGTCTCGTAACGGGTGCCGCGGCTCTCGGCGACCACGGTGTAGCGCCGACCCACGTCGATGTCGGTGACCTCCATCTCCTCGGTCGCCGACCTGCCGAACATCGTCCGGGTCTCCCGCCACCGTGTCCCGACGTCGAATGGCTCCCCGCCCGCCAGGACCTCGACGGCGTCGACCCCGGAGAGCACGGTCGGTGCTGCCGCCAGGTCCGTGGTCAGACGCCACACCCGCTCTGCGGGTGCCGCCACCCGGCGGCTCACCTCGATCTCCACCTCGGCTCCTCCCCGGCGCCCGACCCGGGTCCGGATCCGGACCGCGGCACACCGGGCGGCGTGCCGGCACCCCACAGGTCGGTGGGGCTCAGGCCTCCAGCATCGCAGACCCTGGTCGCTGACGCCCGGGCGCTGCGCCACCCCGAGGGGGACGGGGTCGCGCCAGGTCCCGCCGCACCGCCCGCTTCGCCGCGAGTCCCACGATCGCGGCGCCGACCACGAACATCGCCGGCTGCAACCAGCTGAACGGGATCACCACGACCTGCACCGCGATCCACACGGTCAGCGCGACACCGACCCCGACCGAGACCCACCACGACCAGTCGCTCGCCCCGGCCGCAGCACTCCCCCGGCCGGACACGAACGTGTCGTCGGCCGGTCGCCCACCACGCCGACGTCGCAGCCACCACACCCGGAGGAGGACGGTGGCCGACGGCGCCGCGAACAGCACCAGCAGGGCCACCCCCGGCCACGTGAACGTCGTGAACGGTGTCTCAGCCAGGACCGGTGTGTCCAACCCGGCGGCCGACCCCGACGGATCGACGAGGAACGTCACCCCACCTCCAACCGCACCCACGGCGAGGACGGCGAGCAGGGCCATCAGCAGCCGGGTCGGCCCTGCCAGCCCGTGCCCGTCCCCACGAACCTCGGCACGACCCGGGCGCCGTCCTCCCCCGGTCTCGCCGGACCCCACCGACCCGGCCGTGCCCGACCGGTTCCGTGTCTCCCCCGGCCATCCGGCTTCGCGGTCCCACCTCGACGCACCCCGGAGGAGCACCGTCACCGCGGCGGCGACGGCGAGGAGGAGGACCCCGAACGCCGCCACGACCGCCCAGTCACCGGACTCGGCGTAGTAGCCGGCGCTGTTCACCACCGAGTACCCCAGCGCCCCGGCCGCCACCGCCCCGACGAACGGCGCCGTGCGCCACCGTCGCCGCAACGCGAACGCCGCGGTGAGCAGCACCGCGGCCAGCGCGAACTCCGCGGTGAGGTGGAACCAGATGTCGATCCGGCCCTCGTCGACCTCCGGGACCTCACCGGCGGTCAGCAGCACCGCCCACAGCAACGCGATCGACGCACCGACCGCCCCGAGGAACCACCCGACCCGCGACATCCGACGCCCT
>SLDB01000360.1 GCA_007125475.1 Nitriliruptoraceae bacterium
CCGTGTTCCCCGACATCGACCTGGGATCGTGCCGCATGGCCGTCGAACGCCTCCGTCTGCTGGTCCCCGACCACGAGACCTGCTCGGCCGGCATCGCGGTGTACCACGAGGGCGACGACGTCGACGACCTCGTCTCGCGGGCCGACGAGGCCCTCTACGCCGCCAAGCGGGTGGGGCGCGACCGGACCGTGGTGCACGACCCGGCAACGCCCACACCGCGGCGGTGAGGTCGTCGGGCGGCCATCGACCGCATGGCTGCGGCCGGCATCGGCCACCCGCCGGGAGGGCCCGACCACGGTGCCGTAGGCTCGCCACGACCCGGTCCGGTCACCGGGGTGTGCACCGGAGAGGACCAGCGATGACCCAGTGGAAGCACCACCTCGACCCCTTGGACCAGGAGGGACACGGCTGGCGGTGCGCCGACCGACTCGAGGACCTGCTCGCCGGCGAAGAGGTCCTCGACGTCACCGCCGGGATCGAGCGGGACGTCTGCGACGACGGCCACGTCCACACCGACGTCACTCTCGGGCTCCTCACCGCGTCCCGCCTGCTGCACGTCGTGGCCGGTGACGCTCACCATGTCACCGACGAGCACGAGCTCGGCCTGCAGTTCGACACGGCCGTGCTCCCCCTGTCGGCGATCCGTGACGTCTCGGTCAGCTGCTGGAGCGGGAACGACGGACCGGTGGCCGAGGTCATCGTCCCCCGCCCGGGTTCCGGCTGGCAGGCCGTCGGCGACATCCACGACTGCGGCGACCCCGAGTGCGACATCCCCCCCGGGTCGGTCCGCCTCGAGGCGCGGAGCGAAGCGGTGACGTTCCTGGCCGCCGGGCGGGGGGCCGACGAACTGCTGCGCTTCGCCGGTGGGCTGTCCCGGGCCGTCGGCGCCGACCGCCGCACACCCTGACACCGCCGCACGGAGCCCGGTCGGGTGGGCGCCACAGCGCTCACGTGGGCCGGCGCAGCCGGGGGTGGTCGCCGAAGCGTTCGCGCAGGGTCGGGTTGGCCGCGTCGGCCGGTGACAGCACCGGGTCGGTGACCGGCCACGCCACGGCGAGGTCGGGGTCGTCCCAGGCGACCGCGCGCTTGTCGGCGTCCGGCGACCACTCGGCGGTGACGAGGTAGACGTAGTCGACGTCCGTGACCGCGCAGTAGGCGTTGGCGAGCCCGTCGGCGAGGAACAGCGCCGCAGCACTCCCCGGTGGGTCGCCGAGGAGGAACGTCTCGGTCGCACCGAACGTCGGGCTGTCGACCCGCACGTCGGCGATGGCGCAGAACGCCGTACCCCGCACGACGTACACGAGCTTCGACCACGGTTCGGCGTGAAACCCCCGCAGGCCGCCGGCGACGGTGTGGGCGTGATTGACCTGGCGGAACTCGGGCAGCACCCCTGCGGCCGCACCGAGCTCACCGACCCGCACCACTTCGCGGAACCAACCCCGCTCGTCGACGGCGGCTCCTGCGCCGACCACCAGCAGCCCCGGGATCCGGGTGTCCTCGACCACCACTCCCCCATGCTCGCGGTCACGGTCACCGAGCAGCGACGCCGCCCCGGGCGGACGGGGCACGGCACGCGACCAACGGACGCTACCCGGGATCGGGGTGCGGCGACGAGGCCGCCGGGGGGGACGACGAACCCGCACGGGAACGGGAACACGTACGGAGCCTGCCTGCGCGCATCCACCGGGGCACCGAGGCGGTCGCGGCGACGAACGCCTGTTCGCCTAGGCTCGTCGGTGCACCATGCGGTGGGTCCCACCACGGCCACGACGCGGTGGGGTTCCTCAGCGACACCGCCGGCGCCCGTTACCGTTGCGGCGGCGACGCCCGGGTCCGTCGCCGAGGGCGCATGGCGCACCACACGATCGTGAACGACGGTGCCGGCGACGGCACCACCGACCACACCTGCGGAGCATCGGTGAGCGACTACAACGCGAAGAGCATCAGCGTCCTCAAAGGGCTCGAGGGCGTGCGCCGGCGCCCCGCGATGTACATCGGTTCCACCGACCAGCGCGGCCTGCACCACCTGGTGTGGGAGGTCGTCGACAACGCCGTCGACGAGCACCTCGCCGGCCACGCATCGACGATCACGGTGCGGTTGCGTGACGACGACGGCGTGGAGGTCTCCGACGACGGCCGCGGCATCCCCATCGACGTGCACCCCACCGAGGGTGTTCCGGCGGTCGAGTTGGCGCTGACCACGTTGCACGCCGGTGGGAAGTTCGATCGTCAGTCCTACGCGGTCTCCGGAGGTCTGCACGGCGTCGGCGTCTCGGTCGTCAACGCCCTGTCCTCCCGGACCGAGGTCGAGGTGGTCCGCGACGGTGCACGGCACACCATCGCGTTCTCCCGTGGCCCGAGGACCGAGGATCTCGCGCGCACTCCGGGAAAGGCCACCGGGAGCGGGACCACCGTGCGGTACTGGCCCGACCCGGAGATCTTCGAGGTCACCGGCGTCGACCACGACGCCGTCGCCCAGCGGCTGCGAGAGACCGCACTGCTGAACCCGGGGCTGTCGCTGACGATCATCGACGAGCGCGACGGGCGGTCGCAGACGTTCCGTTACCGCCACGGGCTGCGCGACTTCGTCGGACAGCTCCTCGGTGGCCGCGAAGCGATCACCTCGACACTCGAGGTCCACGACGAGCGAACCTACGAGGGGCACGCCCTCGCCCTCGACGCGGCGTTCACCTGGTCCGACGACTTCCACGACGACCGGCTCCGCAGCTACGTCAACATCGTGCGCACCGCCGACGGCGGTACCCATGAGGAAGGGTTCCGCCGGGCCCTGACCTCGACGCTGAACCGCTTCGGACGCGACTCGGGCGCCCTGCTGAAGAAGGACCCGAACCTCACCGGCGACGACGTACGCGAAGGGCTGGTCGCCGTCGTCTCCGTCAAGCTCCCCGACCCGCAGTTCGAGGGGCAGACCAAGGGCCGGCTGGGCTCGACGATCGCCCGCTCGTACGTCGAACAGGTCGTCGCCGAGTCCTTCACGGCCTGGCTCACCTCCCACAAGGCCATGGGGCGTCGGATCGTCAAGCGCGCCGCGGTCGCCGCGAAGGCCCGCCAGGCCGCGAAGGCGGCCCGTGAGCTGACCCGCCGCAAGGGGTTGCTCGACTCCCAGTCGGCGGGGCTCCCCGGCAAACTCGCCGACTGCACCTCACGCGATCCCTCCGAGACGGAGCTGTACGTCGTCGAGGGGGACTCCGCCGGCGGGTCGTCGAAGGCCGCCCGCGACCGCCACACCCAGGCGATCCTGCCGCTCCGCGGCAAGGTGCTGAACGTCGAGAAGTCGCAGCTCACCCGGGTGCTGCAGAACACCGAGATCCAGGCCCTGGTGAAGGCGATCGGCACCGGCGTCGGCGACGCCTACGACCACGACCGGCTGCGGTACGACAAGATCGTGCTGATGGCCGACGCCGACGTCGACGGTGGGCACATCACCACCCTGCTGCTGACGTTCTTCTACCGGTTGGCGCCGGCACTGATCGAGAAGGGCCACCTCTACCTCGCCCAGCCACCGCTGTACCAGCTCAGGCGCCGCGGGCGGGTCGCCTACGCGATGTCGGATCCGGAGCGCGAACAGCTGCTGCGCCACCAGTTCAAGGGCACCGGGCACGTCGAGGTCCAGCGGTTCAAGGGGCTCGGGGAGATGGACGCCGAACAACTGTGGGCGACGACGATGGACCCCCAGCGTCGCACCCTGCTGCGGGTGAACATCGAGGACGCCCTGCGCGCCGACGAACTGTTCGTCCTGCTGATGGGGAACCAGACCGACCCCCGCCGCGACTGGATCGTCTCGAACGCGAAGTTCGCCACGAACGTCGACGTGTGAACCCCGCCACACGCCGCCGGTGTCACCCGGTGCGCCGCCCATGAGGCACCGACCTGGGAACCGCCGCACCGGACCGGTTGTCCCCGGGTCCCCGACACCGATCACGACCACCGAACCCGAGCACCGACCACCCCCGCACGGAGCCCGACGATGGTGAGCACCGACGACGCGTTGACGATGGGCGAGATCCGGGACGTCTCCCTGGAGTCCCGGATGGAGCAGTCGTTCCTCGACTACTCGATGTCGGTGATCGTCGGCCGGGCGCTCCCCGACGTCCGCGACGGCCTCAAGCCGGTCCAGCGCCGGATCCTGTACTCGATGTACGAGTCGGGACTCCGCCCGGACCGCCCCTACCGCAAGTGCGCCTCGGCCGTCGGCGAGGTGATGAAGACCTATCACCCGCACGGGGACTCCTCGATCTACGACGCCCTGGTCCGCCTCGCACAGGACTTCACCACCCGCGAACCGCTCGTCGACGGTCACGGCAACTTCGGCTCGATCGACGGCGACCCGCCGGCGGCGATGCGTTACACCGAGGCCCGGCTCTCCCCGATCGCGATGGAGCTGCTCGCCGGCATCGACGAGGACACCGTCGACGAGGTGGAGAACTACGACGGCTACGGCACCGAGCCGGTCGTCCTCCCCGCGCGGTTCCCGAACCTGCTGGTGAACGGCGCCACCGGGATCGCCGTCGGGATGGCGACCAGCATCCCCCCCCACAACCTCGGCGAGGTGATCGACGCCACCCTGCACCTGCTGCGTCACCCCGACGCCTCGGTGCACGAACTGATGCGCCACGTCCCCGCCCCCGACCTGCCGACCGGGGCACGGATCGTCGACGGCGAGGGGATCACGCAGGCCTACGCCACCGGCCGTGGGGCGATCACCGTCGAGGCGATCGCGAGCACCGAGGTCCGTACCGGCAACCTGCCGCGGATCATCGTCACCGAGATCCCCTATCAGGTGAACAAGTCGGCGCTCCTGGAGCGGATCGCCGACCTGGTGGCCCAACGCAAGCTCGAAGCCGTCCGCGACCTGCGGGACGAGTCGTCCCGCGACGGGATGCGGATCGTGATCGAGCTCAAGCGCGGCGAAGACCCCGCCTCGGTCCTCGGGGCCCTCTACCGACACACCGACCTGCGCACGAACCTCAACGTCAACCTCGTCGCCCTCGTCGACGGGGCACCACGGACCCTCGGACTCCGGGACAGCCTGCGCCACTACCTGGCGCACCAACGCGACGTGGTGACCCGGCGCACCCAACACCGACTGGCGAAGGCCCGTGCCCGGGCGCACGTCGTCGAAGGGCTCCTCACCGCCCTCGACCACCTCGACACCGTGATCGCCCTCATCCGCGGCTCGGCCTCAGCCGACGACGCCAAGCAGGCACTGATCGACGAGCTCGACCTCAGCCTGCGTCAGGCCGAGGCGGTCCTGGAGATGCAGCTGCGGCGGCTGGCCGCCCTGGAACGGGCCGCCCTCGAGGACGAGTACCAGAGGTTGCACGCCACCATCGCCGGTCTGGAGGAGATCCTGGCCGACGCCGCCGTCCTCGACCGGGTGCTCGCCGACGAGCTCGCCGAGATCCGGCGGGTGCACGCCACCCCCCGCCGCACCCGGCTGTCCGCCGGTGACGCGGGTGGCGACGACCTGCCGTCGGTCGGCACGACGCCGGCGTTCGAGGCACAGGACGTCACCGCCATGATCACCCGGGGTGGCTACCTCAAGACGCTGGCCCGCCGACGCACCACCCCGGCGCACCGGCACCCGCACGACCCACTCGCCGCCGTGGTGCGGACCGCCACCGACGAGGTCCTCCTCCTCGTCGACGAGGCCGGTGAGGGCTACCGGGTCGGGGTCGCCGACCTGCCCGTCGTCCGCGTCAACCAACGCGGCAGCCACGTCGGCGGCGTCGTCGGCGGCGCAGGACCCGCACCGATCGCCGGGGCGGTGGCGCTGCCACGCGACCCCGGTGACCTCACCGTCGTCACCGTGACGGCGAACGGCCTCGTCAAACGGACCGACGTCTCCGAGTTCGCCGACGCACGTCAACGGCGATTCACCGCCACCGGTGTGCGTGACGGTGACCGCGTCGTCGGCGTCGGGGTGTGCCGCGACACCGACCACCTGCTGCTGGCGAGCTCGGCCGGGGCGGTGACCCGGTTCGCCGCCGCCGAGGCCCGGTCGATGGGTCGTACCGCGACCGGCGTGGCCGGGATGAACCTCACCGACGGCGCGGAGGTGATCGCCGCCAGCGTCCTGGCCGCCGGGAGCGACGACGCCGAGGTCCTCACGATCGAGTCCGACGGGGCCGCGAAGCGCGCCCCGGCCGCCGAGTACCCGGCGAAGAGCCGTGGCGGCAAGGGCGTGAAGACCGGTGACGGCCAGCTGCTGTGGTGCGGCGTCGCCGCCGACCTGCACCTCGGCGGCGAGGAACCGGCCGTCGTCCGCCCCGTCGACGTCGCCGAGGCACGCCGCACGGGACGTGGCCGCCCCCTCGACACCCCCGTCGTCGGTTCCCCCGTCGTCGCCGAGTCCGTACCGTCCGCGTGAGTGCCGGGTCGCGGCGCACCTCCGGCTCCCGCAGCCCGGCCCGCGTGAGTGCCGGGTGTCCGCGTACCGCCGGCTACCGCAACCCGGCCGCGGTGAGCAGGGCCTCGGCGACCGCGTCGGCCTCCGCAGCCAACGCGTCGCTGACCGCGTCGACCTCCTCGACCGACCCGGTCTCGCCCCTCAGGTCCACGTACGCCTTGCACTTTGGTTCCGTCCCCGACGGACGGATCATCGCGCGCCCGTCGTCGAGCTCGAACACCACCAGCTCGTGGGCGGCCAACCACGGTGGCCGGTCCTCGGCACCGTGACGCAGGTCGGTCACCGACACCACCCGGTGACCGGCCAGGGACTCGGGCGGCTCGAGGTCACGCATCGCGGCCGCGATCCGGGCCGCGCCGGCGGCACCGGTGTGTGTCACCGAACGCTGCCGGCTCACCCAGGTGCCGTGCTCGACACACAGCTCACACCAACGCCCCCAGACGCTCACCCCACGCCCGGCCAGCGCCCGCGCCGCATCGGCGAACACGACCGCCGCCCCGATCCCGTCCTTGTCGGCGACGACCGTGCCGACGCTGGACCCGAGCGCCTCCTCGAAGCCGTACACGAACGTGAACCCCTCCGTCGCCGCCAGGTGCCGCGCCGCCGAGGCGATCCACTTGAACCCGGTGAGCGTCACCTCCGAACGCGCACCGTGACTCGCCGCGACGTCGTGCACCATCGGCGTCGAGACGATGCTGGAGACCACCAGGGGCCGGGGGACGGTGGTGTTCGCCAGCAGGTGGTCGGCGAGCAGCACCCCGATCTGGTTCCCCGTCAGGGGACGGAACCCACCGGCCGGGTGCGGCACCGCCGCGGCGAGCCGGTCGGCGTCGGGATCGTTCGCCAGCAGGACGTCGGCACCGACGGCGTCGGCGAGCGCCAACGCGGCGTCGAGGGCCCCGGGCTCCTCCGGGTTCGGGAACCGCACGGTCGGGAACTCACCGTCGGGTTCGGCCTGCTCGGCCACGACGTGGACGTCGTCGTACCCGGCCTCGGCCAGGGCGCGCCCGACCAGCCGTCCACCCACCCCGTGCAACGGGGTGTACACCAGCGTCGGCGGCGGTCCGTCGACCCGAGGTCGTGCCGCCGCCAGGGCGGCGAGGTACGCCTCGATCACCTCCTCGCCGAGCTCCTCGATCCCGGCGGCGGGTCCGGGTGGACCGGCACCGCGTTCGGACGGCGCGGCCCCGCCAACGTCGGCGCCGACGTCAGCGCCAGCGTCGGCGGTGTCGCGGACCGTGGCGATCCGGTCGACCTCGGCAGCGGGGCCGACCGCCGCGATCGCGGCGGCGATGGCCTCGTCCTCCGGCGGCACGATCTGCCCGGCCCCTTCGCCGTACACCTTGTAGCCGTTGTCCTCGGCCGGGTTGTGCGACGCGGTGATCACCACCGCCGCGGCGGCGTCGAAGTGCCGCTGGGCGAACGCGACCAAAGGGGTGGGCTGGTGGGTGGGGAACCACCGCACCCGGATCCCGGCGGCCGCCAGCACCCCCACCGTGTCGATGGCGAACGTCTCCGAGTCACGACGCGCGTCGAACCCCACGACCACCCCGCGCTCCGACGCGTCGTCGTGGGTGGCCAGCAGGTGATCGGCGAGACCCCGGGTGGTGCGGATCACCACCGCACGGTTCATCCGGTTCGGGCCGGCCCCCACCCGCGCCCGCAGCCCCGCGGTACCGAACGTGAGCGAGGCGCCCACGCGGTCGGCGAGGCCGTCGAGGTCGCCGGCGTCGACGAGTGCGGCGAGCTCGGTACGGGTGACCGGGTCGGGGTCACCGGCGATCCACCGTCGGGCGGCGGCGGCCAGGTCGGCCGGGGCGTTGAGGGACGTGGCGGCCCCGGAGTCGTCGGCGGGGGGCGTGTCGGCCCCGGTGGTGTCGGTCACGGCCGGTGTCGCCTCACAGTCCGAGGACGTCGCCGAGGCGGACGCGGTGGACGACCGGTGAGCCAAGCAGCAGCTTCGTGGACTTGGCCCGCTTGAGGTACAGGTGCACGTCGTGCTCCCAGGTGAACCCGATCCCCCCGTAGGTCTGCAGCGCGTCGGCGGTGGCCACCTCGTAGACCTGCGAGCAGTACGACTTCGCAAGCGGTGCGGCGATCGCGACCTCGGCGTCATCACCGGCGGCCAACACCCGCGCGGCGTACTCGGCGGTCGAGCGGGCAGCCTCCGACTGCACCAGCATCTCGGCGAGTCGGTGCTTCACCGCCTGGAACGACCCGATCGCCCGCCCGAACTGCACGCGCTCGCGGGCGTAGGCGGTGATCGACTCCAGGGTCTGCTGCACCCCACCGACCTGTTCGGCGGCGAGGGCGATCACCCCGGCGGCGACCGCGGCGTCCAGAGCTGCGCTGCCGTCCCCGGCGAGTCGGTCGGCGGCGTCGACGCGGACCCCGTCCAGGCGCACGGTCGCCATCGGCCGGGTCAGGTCGAGGACGTCGAGGGGTTCGCGGCTCACTCCGGCGGAGCCCCCCGACACGACGAACAACCCGATCGCCTGGACCTGGTGGGTGTCCCGCGCCGCGACGATGAGGGTGTCGGCCCCGGCGCCGTCGACGACGAACCCGGCGACACCGTCGAGGACCCACCCGTCACCATCCGGGGTCGCGCGCACCGCCGGTGGGGCGTCGACGCGGCCGGCGTCGTCGAGGTGGGCCAGGGCCAGCCGCCGGTCACCGGAGGCGACGTCGGGGAGGATCCGCCCGGCCTGTTCCTCGGAGGCGGCCCGAAGGACCGCGGTGGTGCCCAGGACGGCCGAGGAGAGGTAGGGCACCGGTGCCAGGCGGCGCCCGAGCTCCTCCATCACGATCGCGACCTCGACGAACGTCGAGCCCGCTCCACCGAGGTGCTCCGGGATCGCCAGGCCGACCAGGCCGAGCCCGGCGAGCTCCCGATACAGGTCGTGATCGACGCCGTCAGCCGCCATCACCTCACGGACCCGGGTCGAGCCGGCACGGGCGGTGAGGACCTCCCGGACCGTGTCGCGCAGCAGCCGCTGCTCGTCGGTGAGGGTGAACGTCACCACTGGGGGTGGGGTCGTCGCCGTCATGGTGTCCTCCAGGGGAGCCCTCGGGGCTCCGGGATCCGGGGGTCCGGGATCGCGGGCCGTGGCCTCGACGGCTCCGTTCGGGGCGGGGTGTGCCGGTCGCGATGCCTCAACTGCGCGGGACTTCGCGCCAGGGGACGTTCTTGTCGACCCGGGGTTCGCCGGGGAGTCCCAGCACCCGCTCGCCGAGGATGTTCTTCATGATCTCGCTCGTCCCACCTTCGATCGAGTTCGCCCGGGCCCGCAGGTAGGCCTTGTGCGGGGTCTGCGGTGCCCGACGGTGCTCGGCGTCCAGCGAGACCACGTCGGGGCGACCGAACGTGTACCCACCGGGGAACAGCATCCCCTCGGCGCCGAGGAGGTCGACGGTGAACGAGGTGATGGCCTTGTTGAGGTCGGCCCAGTGCAGCTTCGCGGTCGAACCCTCCGGGCCCGGAGTCCCGACGGTCGCCGCCTCCTTGGCCCGCAGCGTGGTGAGTCGGAGCGCCTCGGCCTCCGCCCAGTACGCCAGCAGCCGGTCCCGGGTCGCCGGGTCGTCGTGTCCCTCACGGCGTACCCGGTCCCACGCCTCGACCGCGAGACCGATCGAGCCGCCGCCGCGCGGCTCGATCCGGGCACCGATCGCGACCCGCTCGTTCATCAGCGTGGTCATCGCGACGTTCCAACCCTGCCCGACGTCGCCCAGCCGCAGGTCGTCGGGGATGTGCACGTCGTCGAAGTAGACCTCGTTGAACTCAGCCTGACCGGTGATCTGGTACAGCGGTCGGACGTCGACGCCGTCGGCCTCCATGTCCACGATGAAGTACGTCAGCCCCGCGTGCTTGGCGACGTCGGGATCGGTCCGGGTGACCAGCATCCCCCACTTCGCGACGTGGGCCAGCGTGGTCCACACCTTCTGGCCGTTGACGATCCAGTGATCACCGTCGCGCTTCGCCGAGGTCGCCAGTGCCGCCAGGTCCGAACCCGCCCCCGGCTCCGAGAACAACTGGCACCAGATCTCCTCGCAGGTGAACATCGGACGCAGGAAGCGGCGCTGATGCTCCTCGCTGCCGTGCGCGACGATCGTCCCCGCACCCATCCCGATCCCGAGGACGTTGAGGGCACGGTTGCGGGTGGTGCCGCCGGCGGCGTTGATGGCGTCGTCGACGACCGCCTGCCAGCGCGGGCTCACCCCGAGCCCACCCAGCCCCTCGGGGAACTGCACCCACGCCAGACCGTGGTCGAACTGCGCCCCCCACAGCTCCGCCTCGGGGGTCGACTCCGGCGGGTACGACGTCAGCAACGCCTCCAGCCGCTCATCGACCAGCTGTCGCTCGTCC
>SLDB01000230.1 GCA_007125475.1 Nitriliruptoraceae bacterium
CAGGGTGCGGAGCGTGGCCGGTCGCCGGCTGGACGCCAGGGTGGTGGAGAGCTTCACCGCCCGCCGGTTGACCAGGCGCTCGTGCTCGTAGCGGGCGAGCGCCGCGTCGTAGGCCGCCCGGGCCGCGGCGTCCTCGGCGGCGGCGGCACGGGCGTCGGCGTCGTCGAGGAGCGCCGCCACCTCGTCACGGGTCAGCCACCCCAGCGGCGAGTCGACGAGCATCCATGCCGCGGTGCGCGAACGTGTGGTCACGACGGCCTCCCTCCCCCGGGGGGACGCTACACGCATCGACGCGCACCTCACCGGTGCCCGGCGTCGGTGGCGACGACCGGACGCGTTGCTGGCCCGGACCAACAGGTCCGGGCCAGCGGAGCCGTGACGTGTACAGGGGTCCGGCGACGATTGGCGCAGCTGGCCGTCGGCCGGTACACGAAGAGCTCCAGCGAACACCACGTGGCGTTCGGTCGGCGTCGCAGCGAGGTGTGACCCTGGGGGGAAGGCGGTCCGCACCGCGCCGGCCGCACACACCGTCGCCGTGGCCGTGGCGTCACCAGCCACGCTACGAGCGGCGGTCGCCCATGGATACGTGCCGGGGCGTTGCAATCACCGCCAAAGCGTGGAGATGTCTCATCGCGGTGTGCGTCGCCCGATCACCGTGGAGACAGCGGACGCCGCCGATCGGCGGTGATCGCGCGCACCGCCTCCTCCCGCGAATCCACCTGCAGCTTGCGCAGGATCGTGGAGACGTGGGTGCGCACGGTGACCTTCGCGACGTGGAGCCGCTCGGCGATCTCCGCGGTCGCCAGCCCCTGACGCAGCAGTTCGAGGACGTCCCATTCCCGGGGGGTGAGCGTGACATCGCCGTGCCCGACGGCGGCGAGGCGGCGGGGACGGTCGCGGAGCCGGAACTCCTCCAGGAGCCGGGCCACCAGGTGCCGAGGTATCGCCGCTTCCCCGGCGAGCACCCCTTTGAGCGCCAGTGGGAGCCGGACCGGGTCGGTGTCCGCGAGCAGGTAGCCCCGCGCACCGATGCGCAGGGCCTCGAAGAAGTCCTCGTCGCGCATCGAGGCCGCCTGCATCACGACCGCGGTGTCGGGGATCGCCACGGCGATCTCGGCCGCCGCCCGCAGGCCACCGCCCGGCAGGGCGACGCCAAGCAGGGCGACGTCGGGCCGGTGGTGGACGGCCAGCGCCACGGCGCCGGCGGCGTCGACGGCCTCGCCGACCACCTCGAAACCCTGGCCGTCGAGTGCCCGCGCGGTCTGGACCCGGTTGCGGGGATCCTCGTCGGCGATCACCACCGTGGTGGGCAGGATCGTCACCCCGCCACCTCCGTGCCGGTGCGCCCGCCGGACGCCGGGCGGGTCGGTGCGGTGCCACCGTTCCGGCGCCGTACGCCCCTCGCCCCCTGTCGCACGACGCCCCCCTGACCGCACGCTGCGCCCACGCAGCCGACCCACGACGCTCCGTGTCCGCGCCTACGGCTCACCGCAGACACCCGCCGGCCTTGCGTCGGACCCAGCGAGGAGAAGAAACACCATCCTCACCGACCGCGCAAGGAGGGATCGTCCGCGGCGGCGGCCGGACGGAGTCGGTGGGGGCCGTTGGGCGTCGGTGGGGGCCGGCAACGGCGCCACGGACACCACCATGAGTACGGTCGCCCCCGGCCGCGCGGTGGCGTCGGGCCGGAGCGTGGTAGCGCCGGGCCGGAGCGTGGTGGCGCCGATGACGGGAGGTCGAGCAGGATGCACACCAGCGACGTCGGGGTGATCGGCGGCGGGATCATCGGGCTGTCGACGGCCACGTGCGTACGTGACGCCGGCGCCAGCGTCACCGTCTACGAACGCGGTGAGCCCGGCAACGCCCAGTCGGGCGGGGTCACCCGCCTGTTCCGCCACGCCCACGACGATCCGCGCCTGGTCCGGCTGGCCCGTCGCAGCCGGCAGAAGTTCGCCGAGTGGGAGGAACGCTTCGGTGTCGAGCTGGTCTCCGACGACGGCATCGTCGCGATCGGTCCCGACGCCGAGCGGCGCCTGCCGCTGATGCAGGAGGCCGGGGTGGCGGCCCGGGCGATCGACGCCGACGAGCTCGCCGAGCGGATGCCGCTGCTGGCACCGTTCGACGGCCCGGCCCTGATCGACGACGACGGCGGCGCGATCCGGGTGCGCAACTCGATCGCCGCCCTGGTCGGCGCGCTCGGCGACGTGATCGTCACCGACGAGGTCCTGACCGTCCGACCCACCTCGGCCGGGACCGTCGAAGTCCGGGCCGGCGGGGTGACCAGCGAACACGGCGCCGTGGTGGTCTGCGCCGGAACGGCCACCTCCGGGTTCGCCCGCACCCTGGGGATCGACATCCCCGTGAAGGTCTCGGCGATCCTGCGTCCCACGTTCGCGGTCGCCGGCGAACGTCCACGCCGGGTCGCGGGGCTGCAGGACTCCTCGGGGAGGTTCGGGGAGGTCGGCGGGTACGGGGTCGGGATCTCCACCGACGACCGCGGCGAGTTCGTCGCCGGGATCCGCGGCAAGGTCCAGGCCGAACGCGACCTCCGCCTCGACGACGTGGAGGCCTACGCCGACTTCGAGCGCCGCATCACCGCCTACGTCTCCCGGGCGCTGCCGGGGCTGAACCCGACCCCGGTGTCTATCCGTCACTGCTGGCTCACCGAGCTGCCGTGGGGCTACGACGCCTTCGGGGTGTGGGGGCGCGACAACGTCGTCATCCCGGCCGGGAACAACCTCTACAAGTTCGCCCCGGTCCTCGGCGCAGGGCTGGCCGAGGCCGCGCTGACCGGCGAGGTGCCCGGGCAGTTCTCCCCGGCACAC
>SLDB01000319.1 GCA_007125475.1 Nitriliruptoraceae bacterium
GACACGCCGTCGGTGCCCGGTCCCTGCACCCCGGGACGGCCCGTCGCATCGTTCGTCACGCTGAGCTCGCCCGGGAAGATGGGTCCGTGGCCCTGCTCCCACGCGTGGCGGCGGACGGCGTCCTTCACCGCCACCCGCCCCAGCAGTGAGTGGCGCTGGGCGCGTGGGTTCAGCTTCTCGTAGGCGATTCGCTCGCCGGCGTTCAGGTAGCGCCGCATCATCAGCTCCCGGGTGGCCGAGTCGGGCCAGCCCTCCTCGACGACGTACACGTCGGGGGCCAGGCCCGTCGACAGTGTGGCCCGCTCGGGCCAACGGACGGCTTCCTGGATGACGTCGTCGCTGTCGAAGCGTCGGTCCAGCCAGTCGCTGATCCGCACCAGGAGCGCCCCCTCGTGCACGAGCTCGAGGTCAGCGCGGACCTCCCGCTCCCCCAGCTCGAGGATCCGGACCCGGCAGGGCACCTGGCTCCCGGTCGGGGGAGCGGGGGCGAACCACTCGACGCGCTCGATGCGCATCGGCAGCGCGAAGAAGTTCTCGGTGGTCTTCGCCTGGATCCAGTAGCCGAACAGCTGGCCCGCCTGGTCGAGGAACGCGCCGGGTGCGGCCAGCATCTCGACGACCCCGCAGATGCCGTCGTCGCCGAACTCGTCGATCGAGCGGACGCCCTGGAAACGGGGACCGTGGAACATCCAGCGGTGCTCGTACATCTCGGGGGCCGACAGCGGAGAGGTGCTGCTGGCGCGAGGCGTGCCGATCACGGGCGCCGGCGCAGCGGGGTAGGTGGGAGCGAGGTGCACGACGCCCCGGGCATAGCCAGAGATCGAGACCTTCACCGTGTGCTCGTCGAGGACCGATGCGACGATCTCGACGTCGACGGGGGGCTCGGCCGCGAGCCAGCGGAGAGCGCGGACGTCGGAGACGGCGACGGCCAGCAGCTCGGGACGGACTGCGACCGCGGCGTCCCGCATCATCTCGATCATCCCGGTCATCGGGACCAGCGGAAAGCGGTCGGATGCCGTCCCCCACCCGTCCCGCTGGCGGAAGAAGCTGTGGTCCTCGAGCCAGGGCTGCGTGTCGAGCCCCACCCTCTGCACGGTCGTCACCGACTCGCCGACGGCGACCCGGACCGTGGGCGGCGGGGTCGCCGACGTGGCGGCGGCCGGTGGAGCAGCCGGTGGAGCCGACGAGGTGAGCGAGCCCGACCGGCGCCCCCGCGCCGCGTCGAGCACGTCGTGCGTCGCGCTCCGGATGTCGTCGAAGACCTCGGCCGCGAGCCGCTCCACGGGATCGTCCTGGTCGAAGCCGGGCGCGGGTTCGCCGGGGCCGGTGGGAAGCCGGAGCGTGTCCGGGAGGCGGACGAGGGGCACGCCGAGCGGCAGGAGCGCACCACGGTCGGTCCGCGCGACGGCGGGTCGCGCCTGGTCGGAGGCGGCGACCGCCAAGGGGTCGAAGTCGACGGCGGCGCCCTGGACCCACAGCGCTGCCGCCACCCGTCGGAGCTGGGCCATGCCGGAGCGATTGGCGACGTTGGCGGTGACCGCCAGGTGGTCGCGATCCGTCAGCGTGTCGGAGATGAAGCCGGGCAGGCTGCCCACACCCACCTGCACGAAGACCCTGACCCCGTCCTCGTACATCGCGTCGACCAGCTCGCGGAAGCGGACCGGCTCGAGCAGATGTCGCGCCGCGACGTCGGCGATCCCATCGCGCGTCTCGGGGTACTTCGACGCGGTGGTGGCCGACCACATCGGGACCGTCGGGTCCTGGAGCGGGACGTCCGGCATGTGTGCCAACAGTGGCTGGAGGAAGGGCTCGAAGAGCGGGGTGTGGAAGCCCGTGCGGAACGGGAGCTCCTGGGCGATCAGCCGGCGGGCCTCGATGCGAGGGCCGATGGCGGCGATCGCGTGGGTCGTCCCGCAGATGACCGTCTGGTGCGGACAGTTGTCATGGGAGACGGCGACACCCTCGATGCCGTCGACGATCTCGCGAGCGGTCTCGATGCCAGCACCGAGCGCGACGTAGGTCACGTCGGGGACCTCGATGCCGCTGGACTGCAACCGCTCGATCTCGTCGTCCACCTCGGCGGGCGGGATCAGCTCGCTCGCGACCATCCCGCTCCACTCACCGAGGCTGTGGCCGGCCACGTCGTCGGGCCGCAGGCCCAGTCGGGCGAGCACGGTCGACAGCATCCGCCCGAGGGCCACGATCCCGCGACTCTGGCGTTCGATCGGTCGCAGCTCGGGGAGGTGGGGGAGCGGCGACGTGCCGAAGTGAGCGATCACGTCGTCCACCTCGGGGTCGAAGGCCGGCTCGACACCCGGGTAGACGAAGGCCAGGCGGCCGCCACCTGCGAGCAGCCCGACCGGCTCGAACCACAGGTCGTTGCGTCCCCTCCATGCACGACCGCGCTCGAGCACCTTGCGGGCGAGTTCCAGCCGCTTGGCATTGGGCTCGACGATCGCCAGACGGGCCGGCCCGTCGCCCCACGCCGTCGACGCCGGGGCGCCGTTCCCCCCTGGATGCTGCTCCTCCCAGCGGGCCAGTGCGTCGAGCAACTCGGCCGGGTCGGTGCCCGCCAGCCGGAGCACGGGCTCGAAGGGTTCGGCCTCGGCGACCGCTGCCCTCGCCGTCGTTCGGTTCAGCGGTGCCCCGCCGCTCGTCCCCCTGACGGTGTTCGACCCGTGCTGTTCGACCACGACGTGCGCGTTGATGCCGCCGAATCCGAAGGCATTGACGCCGGCGCGACGGAGGCCCGACGGTTGCTCCCACGGTTCGGCGCCGGCCAGGACGCGGAAGCCCGCCTCCTCGAGGCCGGGGTGGGGGTC
>SLDB01000301.1 GCA_007125475.1 Nitriliruptoraceae bacterium
AGCCGATGACAACACATCCCCACTCCCTCCGCACCCCTTGCCCTCTGGCGATGATGGAGCCATGGCGGTGCCCTGGGTCCTTCTGCTCTACGCCCTGGCGGGGACGGCCGGTGGCCTGCCGCTGTCGGTCGAGGGGGCGTCGGTGACGGTGGGGGGCTCGACGCTGCTCCGCGACCTCGAGCTGTCGGTTGCCGGCGGGAGCGTGACGGCGGTGATCGGTCCGTCCGGGGCCGGCAAGACCACGTTGCTGAGGGCGGTGTCCGGCCTGGTCCCCCTCGCGCGTGGGCGGGTCGTCCTCGGCGGTCGTGACCTCGCAGGTGTCGCCCCGCACCGTCGGCGCATCGCGGTGGTGTTCCAGGAGCCCCGGTTGTTCCCGGACCTCGACGTCGCGGACAACGTCGCGTTCGCGCTGCGCCTCGCCCGCGTCCCGCGGACCGAGCGCCGGCGTCACGCGGACACCCTCCTGGAGGAGGTCGGGCTCACCGGGATGGCGGCCCGGCCGGTCGTCGACCTCTCCGGGGGTGAACAGCAACGGGTGGCGTTGGCCCGCGCGCTGGCGGCCAGCCCCCACCTCCTCCTCCTCGACGAGCCTCTGGCGGCGGTGGACCCGATGCGTCGCGCCGAGCTGCGCCGGCTGATCCGCCGCGTCTGCACCGACCGCAGGCTCACGACGGTGTACGTCACGCACGACCGGGTCGAGGCCGCGGAGCTGGGGGACCGTGTGGCGCTGCTGATGGAGGGCCGGGTCGTCGAGGAGGGCGATCCGGGCGCGTTGTTCGAGCGTCCACGCACCGCGGTGACCGCACGGTTCCTGGGGAGCACCAACCTCGTCACCGGCGAGGTCCGGGACGGGGTGCTGCGCACCCCGGCCGGTGAGGTGCCAGTGAGCGCACCGGCGGGCCGGGCGGTGTTCACGATCCGCCCCGAGCGCATCCACCTCGGCGCCGGCCCGCTGCGCGGCGTCGTGCGGGAGGCCCTGTATCAGGGCAGCCACGTCCTGGTCCGCTTCGACGGGGGTGGGCTGCGCCTCGAGGCGCACGTCCCACCCGGTCAGGTGCCCGACGTCGGCGGCGAGGTGGCGTTCGACCTCCCGGATGCCGCGTTGTGGCGGTTGCAGGACACCGGCCCGACCCCCGACGGAGCCCCCGACGGAGCCCCCGACGGAGCCGAAGACGGAGCCCACGGCGGGGACGGTGCCGACGGGCGCCGTCCGGTGACGTGAGGCGGCACGGCTGCCGACGCGTGGGCTCACGCCAGCGCGCGCCACACCTCGCCGGTGCGGCGGGCCGCGGTGATCGCGACCAGGCCGGCGAACGACCAGGCGATCGGGGCCATCACCGCGGGGAAGAGCACCAGCAGCGCGTGGGCCACGATCGTCTCGGTGCCTTCGGCCAGGCCGCGGTGGAAGTGGAACGTGCGGTCGTCGGGACGTCGCTGGCGACGGCGCTCGGCGGCCGCCGAGTAGGCCAGCAGGGTGGTCCCGTTGACGTAGTAGGTGCCCAGCAGCACCAGACACGCCACCCGGGCATCGGGGTTCCCGATACCGCAGCCGACGACGAACGCGCCGTACACCGTGAAGTCGGCGGTGAGGTCGAGCCACCCGCCCCGTTCGCCGTCGGTGCCGGCCGCTCGGGCGACCGGGCCGTCGAGCCCGTCAGGGATGCGGGAGGTCAGCCACAGCACCAGCGCCGCCGGCCAGGCGGCCAGCGCGGCGGCGGTCGCCGAAGCGAGTCCCAGGACCAACCCGGTCAGGGTGAGGGCGTTCGCGCCGATACCGGCGGCGGCGAGCCGGCGCGCGACGCGCTCGGTCGTCGGCCGCAGCAGTCGGCGTACCGTGGGATCGAGCATGGCTCCTCCGGTCCGGGTGGTGCCGGCGATGATCGGTGAGCCGCGGGCAGGTGCCGAGGTCCCGGCCGTCGCGGTGCTGGTGCTCCTCTTCGGTGGTGCCCTGGTCGGCGCGGCGCAGGTGAGTGTGCAGCCGGTGGCCGGCGCTGGTGGTGTCGACCTGTCGGCGTGGCGTGACGTCCTCACCGACCCGGGGTTCCGGCGGGCACTGGGGTTCTCGTCGTGGGTCACCGCAGCCGCGACCGTGATCTCGGCGGTGTTGGCGGTGCCGGCCGCCGCCGCACTGCGGCGTGCCCTGGCGGTGCGCACGGTGTTCGCGCTGCCGGTGCTGGTGCCCCACCTCCTCGTCGCGGTGGTGGCGGTGCTGTGGATCGGGCCGTCCGGGGTGGCAGAACGGCTGCTGGGAGCGCTGCCGTTCGACCTGGTCCGTGATGGGCGCGGGGTGGGGATCGTGCTGGTGTACGTGTACAAGGAGGTGCCGTTCCTCACGCTGCTGGTCCTGGCGGCGTGGGGACGCCGGGTCGACGAGCGGATGGAGGCGGCGTCGATGCTGGGCGCCGGCTGGTGGCAGCGGTTCACGACGGTGGTGTGGCCGGCGATCCGGGCCCCACTGGTCCTGGGCTCGCTCGTCGTCGCCGCGTTCGTGTTCGGCGCGTTCGAGGTGCCGCTGGTGGTCGGCCCGACCTCGCCACGGATGGTGGCGACCTGGGCGTTCGACGCCTCGCGCACCGTGGCGTTGGCCGGCCAGGCCCGGTCGGCGGCGGCGCTGCTCCTCACCGCCGGGGTGCGTCTGCTGCAGGCCGGGTTCGCCGCGACCCAGGCACGTGCCCGCCGTGACTAGGCGCCGGGTCCTGCTCGTCGTGGCGGTGACGGTGTACGTCGCCCCGTTGCTGGCGTTGACGGTCCGGGCGCTCGCCGACGTGTGGCGGGCCCCCGCCGTCCTCCCCCAGCAGTGGGGGGTACGTGGCCTG
>SLDB01000054.1 GCA_007125475.1 Nitriliruptoraceae bacterium
GAGCCCGACCACGGCGAACCCCCACCACACGAGCCGCCACCGGTCGCCGGCCACCAGCAGGAGCACACTGGCGACCACCAGCCCGACCGGGGAACCGGCGTTGACCAGCGCGAGTGCCCGCCGGGTCTGCTCGGTCGGGACCTTGTGGGCGATCGCATCGGAGAACGGCGCCCACGCCCCACCGGCGCTCGTGCCGGCCGCGACGACCCCGACGGCCAGCAGCACCGGACCCGGTGCGGACGCCATCGTGGCCGCACCGACGGCCAACAGCAGACACCCCGACACCACCGGTACCCGGGGGCCGAACCGGGCGGTGAGGACTCCGGCGACCACGGTGGCCACCAGGTAGCCGGCCTGCGCCGCGCTGGCGTAGTAGCCCAGCACGTCCAGGGAGAGCCCGAACTCCTCCCGGAACCGTGGCACGAAGAGCCCGAACGCCTGTCGGCCCAACGCGTAGGTCGCCACCAGCGCCAACAGGCCCGACAGCCCCACCCGGGAACTCTCACTGATGCGCACGGTGCTCCTCACGGGGTAACGGTCCCGAGTCAGCGGGCACCCGGATCCGTCAGCGATGATCCCAGGGGCGCCGGTCGGCACGAACCACGGCGTCGCAGACGCGTGTGGGTTCGAGCGACCGGAACCTCCGCAGGGCGACCGGATGTCGGTGGCCGGGGATCGCACCCTAGAGGTCGATGACCGATCGGGGCCCGCCGTGCCGCCCGGAGGCCGGTGGCCGATCAGCGGCCGACGTCCGCGCGGGGCGCGGTGTCCGAGCCGCCGGACGTCGGGGCTTCGACCGGCGTTTCCGTGGCGTCGCCCTGGGTGGAGAAGTCGTCGCCGCCAGGCTGGTCGTGGGGCTGTCCGACGGGCACTTCGGGGCGGTCGTCAGCTGCTCTCGACCCGGCCGGAGCGTTGTCGGCTTCGTCCGGGAGGCCGTCGGCGTCGGCCTCACCGTCCTCGGCACGCTCGGGGCCCTCGTCGATCTCGTCAGGCGGTTCCGGTGCGTGCTCCTGGGCATCGTCGGCGCGGTCCAGCCCGCCGTTGCCCGCATCGTCGGAAGCCTCGTCGACCTGCCCCAACCCGTCGGTGCTCGGATCGTCTGACGCCTCGTCGGCGACCTCGCGACCCTCGACTCCCGGGTCGTGCGGATCGGTGGCGTCCTCGGCGATGTCGGCATCGTCGACCCCGGCATCCTCGGTGTCGACCTCGGGTTCCTCGGTCCCGCGCACCACGTCGTCGAACGAACTCTGCAGGGTGTCGGGCAGCACCCCGGCGGCACCGGCACCTGTGGTGGTAGCCACGACGGCCGCGCCGGCGATCCCCGCCTTGGCCGCCAGGCTCAGTGCGGCGAAGCTTGCGGCCACGGGCTCCAACAGGGTTCGTGTCCGTCGGTTCGGCGGTGCGGACACCCGCGTCTCAGGCCCGTCGGCGTTGCTTGCTGCCATCGCCGGACGGTCGACCTTGTCGTCGGAGATGCCGTGCGCGAGGACCTCGGCCAGCACCGCGCTCGGTCGCGCCCGGGTCATCGTGGCCTCCGACCGCACAGCCGCGACGAACGCCGCGAGATCTGCGAGGTCGTCACCTTCGAACCGGCCGCCACGACCGGTGAGCACCGCATCGGCGGTGCGTTCGTCGCAGCGGCCACGTCTCAGCATCTCGTCGTCGTTATCGCCGCACCCGCCACCGGCGTTACGCAAGCCATCGAACCGAACCACCTCGTCACGCCTCTCTGTCGGGGGCCGCGACCCGCCGGTTCGGCAGCTCCCGACGCAGCCGTTCCAGGCCTCGATGCTGCAACGCCCGCACGGCACCGGGCCGCTTCCCCAGCACCGCAGCGACCTCGTCAACCGCGAGATCCCCCACGATCCGCAGCAGCAGCACCTCCCGCTGCTCGACACTGAGCAGCCCGAGCACCTCGACGACCCATGCGGAGCTCAGCCCTTGGAGCGCGTCGGCCTCCACATCCCCACCGACCGCAGCGACCGCATCGATGGCCTCGTCGCCCAACGGCTCGGTCACCGGCCGCCGTCCGCGGCGACGACGGTCATCGAGGAGCCGCCGATGCACGATGGTGAACACCCACGACCGGAACGCCCCCTCGTCCCCGGTGAAGCCGCCCAGGCCCTTGAAGACGCTCAGGAACGCCTCGCTGGCGGTGTCGTCCGGTTCGGGTGCACCCCGCAACCGCAGGTACCCCGTCACCACCGGAGCCAGGTCCTCGTACAGACGCTGCAGGGCCCACGGCGCACCCGTCTGCGCCGCCGCCAACACGTCATCGAACCCGGACCCGATCGCCAGACCACTCACCTCCTGCGCTCACCGGAGACATCGGCCCCTGCCGTCAGCGCTTGACCAGGGATCTCGGTGACGGCCCTGACGCACATGAGACCCACCAGGCCGGGGTCCTTCGCTCCCCGTACCAGCCCACGGCGGACCCGGCGGCGGCGTCCCGGCCGTTTGTCCTCCATGTCGTCACGGAGGTAGCGACACGCGTGGCCATCAGCCGCCAACCACGGACAACGTCCCCTGAGACGAGGCCTCACCACCTGCTCGCGCACCTCGATGCGCCAGCAGCGTCCTCGCCGCGCTTGAACCGGTCGTCGTTGCGCAAAGCCAGGCTTCACTGATCCGCAGCCCCGCGTAGGCCAGCACCAGGAGCATGGTGGCCGGGCGCTCGCCGAAGCGTCCTCGGGCGGTGATGGCCAGCGAAGTGACCTGCTCGGACGGGGGGATCTCCTTGGGCGCTACCGGACGGGGTCATGCCCAGAAGGTGAACACCTCGCACCCTGTTGTTGGGTCACAGCTGC
>SLDB01000049.1 GCA_007125475.1 Nitriliruptoraceae bacterium
AGGCTGACGACGTGGGCGAAGTCGTCGGGGAGACGCACACCGTCCCGGCAACCACCGGTCCACAGGTTGTCGCAGATGTGGGAGACCAGGGGCACGTCGAACGGCATCGCGCCGTGCACCGCGAACCCCTCGATGTGGTGCGTGGCGAGATCCGCACGTTGCTCGGCGAGGTCGGTCATGGTCGGCCTCCGTATCGTGTCATCCCGGCCGCATGCGGTCTCCCGGCCGCCTTCGTACCAAAGGACCCGAGGATGGTCACGTACTACTGGTGCCTGACACACGACGAGGTCGAGACACGCGACGTCTGCCGTGCCGCCAACCGGATGGGACCCTACGCCTCCGTGGAGGAGGCGCGCCGGTGGAGCGAACGTGTCGAGGAGCGCGAGGAGTCCTGGGACGCCGAGGACGAGCGGTGGCACGGTGAGGACGACCGACCTCCGCGATGACCTCGGCGGAGTCGGCTCACCCGTCCTGCGGCGAGTCCCAGTCCGTGACGTCCTCGCCGGCTTCACGGGAGAGGATGTCGAGGGCCGCGACGGCCCCGGCCCCGGCGGAGATGATGGCCTGGCTGCGTGCCGGACGTGCGAGCCTCCCGACCGCGTACACCCGGTCGACGACGGTGCGGTACTCGCCGTCGACCTCGACACCGTCGGACGACGAGGGGACCCCGAGGGGTTCCGCAAGCGCCGAACCCTTCTTGGCGGCGGCGAGGACGACGTAGTCGACGGTGTCCTCGCGCCCGGCGCCGGTGGTGACGACGAATCGTCCGCCGGCCTGGCGGATCGCGGTGACCTCGTCGTCGAGGAGGGTGGCGCCGTAGCCGGCGACCTGGGTCCGGGCGTGGCGTTGGAACTCCGAGCCGGAGCGCTCCTCGATCCCGAGGTAGTTGCGCAGCAGGGCGTAGTGCATCGCCGTCTCGTCGCCGCCGTAGACCGTGACCTCGGCGCCGTTCTTGGCCAGGAAGAGGGCGGCGCTGAGTCCGGCCGGCCCATCACCGATCACCGCGATCGTCGTCATCGCCGACCTCCGGGGCGTGGTGAGTCTCCGAGGGCACGGTACGTGGTGGCCGGTGGGTCGTCGACGCCGAGCAGCCTCACGTGGCCGCCACCGGGTGTGCCCCGATCGGGTGGCTCGATGCGGGTGTCATGCGCGGATGGCCGTGTCGGCGGTCAGTCCCGGGGGCCACGACCGCGTGCGGCCAGGAGCGGCACGAGCATCTCGTCGGCCGTGAAGCTGCCGTGGTGGGCGCGCAGATCCCCCTCGCCGGGGTGGTCGGGGGCGGGGTAGATCACCGGGGCGTGGGCGGCCACCACGACGTCGCCGACGGAGGCGATCACCCGGTCCCGGACCTCTGGGCCGAGCCAGCCGTCGTCGACGAACTCGTCGCGGGTCATCACCCACGCCTCGTCCCCGTACGCCTCCGCGGCCGCGGCCGCGAGTGTTCCGGCCCCCCCCGGTGTGGCGTGCAGGTAGCGGCAGCGGGCGTCCCCACTGAACGCGGCACACCACCGTGCCACCGCATCGAGGCTGCGTCGTGGCGTCGCCGCCAGGTGGACATGGCCGTGGTCGGCCGTGACCAGCAGCGCGCACGTCGGCGGCAGGACGTCGAGGAGGTCACCGACGAGCCGGTCGGTGGCGCGGGCCTCGGCGGTGAAGAACCCGTCCTCGAGCCCGTAGCCGTGGGCGACCTTGTCGACCCCGTCGTAGTAGGCGGTGACGAACCCTTCTCCGGCCGCGACGAGTCTCCGGGTGTGCTCGACGAGGACGGCGGTGGTGCTCCAGCCCACCAGCCGGCTCCCACGCAGGTAGGCCTTGGTGAACCCGGTGTTCCGGAACTCGGCCCGGCTGACGACCGGGACCGGCCGGCCGCCGAAGGGTGGGCAGACTTGCAGCGACTCCGGCGCCGGTGGCACCCGACCGGGGATCGTCCACGACAGGACCTCCAGCACGCCGTCCGGGGTGTGTAGGTGGTACCCGCAGATCCCGTGACGCCCGGGAGGCACCCCGGTGCTCATCGAGGTCAGGCCAGCGGCGGTGGTCGACGGCGCGCAGGTGGTGATCGGCCCACCGTCCATGGCACGCAGCTCGGGGATGTCGGGGGCGTCGGCGGAGACGATGTTCCATCCCAGCCCGTCGACGACGAGGAGGACGACGGACTCCGCACCGGCGACCGCCGTCGGCATCCACCCCGGCCGCTCGTCGGCGAGGAGCGCCGGCACGATGGCGCCGAGCCACGCACCGTCGTAGGCGGGGCGGACCGGTGGCGCCGGGAGACGGGTATCGGCCACGGCCTCCTCGACATGCGGTGGGGGAGTTCCTCGACGCTACCTGACGACGATCGGTCGGCCGTCAGGTCCCCGAGGAGCCACCGACGTCACGGTGACGCAGCCCGGCGGCCCCGAGGCCCGCCAGTACCAGGGCCGTCACCGACAGCACCAGCAGCGGCGTGGCCGTGAGCTCCTCGGCCGGGGCGGCAGGGACGTGGGTGAACGGCGAGAGGTTCAGCACCGCCTGCGGCAGGTCGAGGAGGGCACCGAGCTGACCCACGACGAGGCTGACGACGAGCCCCGCCCAGGCCAGCCCGACGGCGAAGCGTGGCACCAGCCCGACCATGGCGACGACGAACCCGCCAAGGGCCAGGACGGCCGGTAACTGGGCCGTGACCGCGATCGTGAGCTCGACGATCCGTGAGGCATCGCCGGTCGCGGCGGCGAACCCCACACCGGCGGCGAACCCGGCCAGCGCGAGCGCTGACGCCGCACCGACCGCCGCGCAGACCAGGTGGCCGGTGAGCCACCGCACGCGACCGACCGGGGCGGCCAGCAACGGTTCGGCCCGTCCGTCCACCTCCTCGGCACGCAGGCGGAGCAGTGCCTGGATCGCGTAGCCGGCGGCCGCCAGCCCGAGGATCCCGAAGGCGAACCCGAGGAAGAGATCGGTGAGGGCGCCTTCACCGAGGAGGTCCAGTGCGGCGACGAGTTCGTCGCTGGTGGCGACGATCTCCTCGGCCTCCTCGCCGATACCGCCGAACGCCGCGGCGACCAGGACGATCCCGGCCGTCCACGCGGCCCAGCCGGAGCGTTGCAGCCGGAACGCCAGTCCCAGCGGGGAACGCAACGTCCACGATGCCGTCGCCGGCCCCGGACGGGGCGGCACGATCCCGGCGCCGACGTCGCGGCGACCGGCGAGGACGTAGGCCACCGCGGTGGCGCACAGCGCCGTCGCGGCGAACAGCAGCAGGATCCACCATCGCTCGTCGGCGAACGGGCGCAGTTGCTGCCCCCACCCGATCGGGGAGAGCCATGAGGGCCAGGCGCTGATCACCTCGACGCCGCTGGCGGCGACCTCTCCGGCAGCGTCGCCGAAAGCCCGAAGCCCGAACGCGCCTCCGACGACCGCGGCGCCGAGACCGTTCGCGCCCCGGGAGCTGGACGCCAGTTGGGCGCCGACGACCGCCACCGAACCGAACGTCACCCCCACGCCGGCGAGCCCGAGCCCGGCGGCGACCGCCCCGGCGAACGGCAGGCCGTGGGCCGTCAGGACCACGATCGCGAGCACCGCCAGCACGAGGTTCGCCAGCGAGACCACCACGACGGCCGCGGTGAGGGCGGCCCGGCGACCGACCGGCGCGGCGCCGACGAGTTCGGTCCGGCCGGTGGCCTCCTCCTGACGGGTGTGCCGCACCGCCGCCTGCACACTCATCACGCCGACGAGGATCGCCAGGATCCCGAACGTCTCGGTCATCGTGATCGCGCCGACACTGGTGCCGGTCATGGGACCGTCGAACGCGCGGGCGACGAGGCTGCCGGCCGCCACCGTCGCGTAGCTCAGGCGCTCGCTCTCCGTCCCGTACAACGCCACGACACTCGCGACGCTGACGATCAGCAGGAGGCTGAGGGTCCCCACCCACACCGGCAGGATCACGCGGTCCCGGCGGAGCGCGAGGCGGACCAGCGTGGCGGTGCCGGCGAGCGCCTCCTCACGACGGCTCCGCCGCTGCACGACCGCGACGCCCGGCGGGACCGCGTCGTCGTGACCTCCACCACCGTGCGGCACGTGATCCGACCTCCGTCGTAGGTGTCCCCGGGGCGCCGATCGTCACACATTCGTGCCCGCCGAGGTCGCCGGTTACTCGACAAGCGGCGTCGGACCCGCTGCGATGGCTCCGCGCAGTGAGCGCCACAGCCACACCGGACACCAACCACCGGCAGCCCCATCAGCCGGCACCCGAGGTGCCCGGCACCACCGACGACCGGATCGCCGAGGAGGACGCATGGACGAGCAGGTGCCACGCCACGACCGCGGACGGGTCGCCGTCCTCACCATCGATCGCCCGGAACGGCTGAACGCGTTCACCCCCGACGTCGCCGAAGAGATCGTGGCCCACCTGGCGCGGCTCGCCGTCGACGACACGATCGGGGCGGTCGTGCTCACCGGGTCGGGGACACGGGCGTTCTGCGCGGGAGCCGACCTCAAGGACCCCCGCACCCACGCCGTCGACTCCGTCGACGACCACCTCGCGGGTCTTGCTCAACGGTCGGCAGCGCAGTTCTTCGACGCCCTGCTGCAGTTCCCCAAGGCGCTGATCTGCGCGGTACAGGGGCACGCGGTCGGGGTCGGGTTCCAGTTGCAGCTGTGCTGCGACGTGATCCTCGCCGCCACCACGGCCCGCTTCCGCCTCCCGCAGGTCTCGCTCGGGATCATGCCCGCGTACGGCGGGGCACCGCGGCTTGCACAGTGGGTCGGTCGGGGACGCGCGGCGGAGATCGCGCTCACCGGCCGCGTCGTCACCGCCGAGGAGGCCGAGCGGATCGGTCTCGCCGCCGCCGTCCACCCGCCCGAGGAGGTCCTCGAACGCGCCGTCGAGCTCGGGGAGGCGATCGCCGCACGTTCGCCCCACTCGGTGGCGTTGACGAAGGAGTCGCTGCGCAACGCCCTGGAGGACGGTTCACTCGCCGTGTCGTCGACCGCCGACGCCTACCGGTTCACCCTCCTGTCGATGACGGAGCCGTCCCGGCAGCAGCACGCGGGCTGGCGTGACGAGGGGCAGGCCGAACCGGGGATCTGAGGTGGTCCCGGTCGGGCGGCGAGCGTCCGTGGAAGGCGCCGGTCCGCGGCCGTGATCGCCGCCGTAGGCTGGTGTCGGCGACGACGTTGGGAGATCACATGGCGACCGTCACCGGCGGCACGCTGGCCCACAAGATCCTCTCGGCGCACCTGGTCGAAGGTGAGTTGACCCCGGGTGCCCCGATCGGGATTCGGATCGACCAGACGCTCACCCAGGACGCGACCGGCACCCTCGTGATGCTCGAGCTCGAGGCGATGGGCCTGGACCGCGTCCGCACCGAAGTGTCGGCACAGTACGTCGACCACAACCTCATCCAGGAGGACCATCGCAACCCCGACGACCACCGGTTCCTGCAGTCGGCCTGCGAACGGTTCGGGGTGTGGTATTCACGTCCGGGGAACGGGATCTCCCACCCGGTGCACCAGGAGCGGTTCGGTCGTCCGGGAGCGACGATGGCGGGCTCCGACTCGCACACCCCGGCGGCCGGGGCGTTGGGGATGCTCGCGATCGGGTCCGGGGGCCTGGACGTGGCGCTGGCGATGGCCGGGGAGCCGCTGTGGATCCGCACCCCGGAGATCTGGGGCGTCGAGCTCGTCGGTGAGCTCCCCGACTGGGTGTCGGCCAAGGACGTGATCCTCGAGTTGCTGCGCCGGCACGGCGTCGACGGCGGCTCGGGGCGGATCATCGAGTACCACGGCGAGGGCCTCGCTGGGCTCACCGCGATGGACCGGCACGTGATCTGCAACATGGGGGCGGAGCTCGGCGCGACGACGTCGGTGTTCCCCGCCGATGAGGAGGTACGCCGGTTCCTCGCCTCGCAGGCACGCGAGGAGGACTTCGTCGCGCTCGCCGCCGACGACGACGCGGCCTACGACCACACCGAGCGGATCGACCTCTCAGAGCTGGTGCCGTTGATCGCGCTCCCGACGTCGCCGGGGAACGTGGTCGAGGTGCGTGAAGTCGCCGGCGAGCCGATCGCGCAGGCCTACATCGGCTCGTCGGCGAACCCCGGGTACCGGGACTTCGCCGTCGCCGCCGAGGTGTGCGACGCCGTGGGGTACGCCGTGCACCCTCGGGTGTCGTTCGACGTGAACCCTTCCAGCCGCCAGATCCTGGCGAACCTCATCAACGACGGCCACCTGCTCTCCCTCGTCTCCGCCGGTGCGCGGATCCATCAGGCCGGGTGCAACGGCTGCATCGGGATGGGCCAGGCACCGGCGACCAAGGCGATCTCGCTGCGCACGGTGCCGCGCAACTTCCCGTCCCGATCGGGGACGAAGGAGGACCGGGTCCACCTGTGCTCGCCGGAGACGGCGGTCGCCTCGGCGCTCACCGGCGTGATCACCGACCCCCGAGACCTGGCGTCCGGCGCCCGGCGGGGTGACGACGGGAGCCACCGACTACCGGCGATCACCTACCCCCGGATCCGGGAACCCGCCGAGCCGCTGCTGGACACCGCCAACCTCTCCGCCCCGCCGTCGCCCGGTGACGGTCCCCGCCCCGAGCTCCAGAAGGGGCCCAACATCGCCTCCCTCCCGGATTTCGAGGCGCTGCCCGACGAGCTGGAGCTCCCGGTCCTCCTCAAGCTGGGTGACGACGTCTCCACCGACGAGATCCTGCGCGCCGGTGCCGAGGTGCTGCCGCTGCGCTCGAACATCCCGGGGATCGCGCACTACGCGTTCGACGTCGTCGACGCTTCCTACCACGACCGCGCCAAGCAGATCCAGGCCGACGGGGGCGCCGGCCACGTCGTGGTCGCCGGGTTGAACTACGGCCAGGGTTCCTCGCGTGAGCACGCCGCGTTGGCACCTCGGTACCTGGGTCTCCGCCTCACACTGGTGAAGGAGTACGCCCGGATCCACTGGCAGAACCTCGCCAACTTCGGGGTCGTGCCGTTGGAGTTCGTCGACCCCGGGGACTGGGAGGCGGTCGAGGCCGGTGACGTGCTGCGGGTCACCGGGCTCCGTGCCGCCCTCGCGGGCGGTGACGAGGTCGAGGTCGCCAACACCACCCGGGACACGACGATCCCCGCCCGCCACCACCTCTCGCCCCGGCAGGTCGAGCGACTCCTGGCGGGAGGGGTGATCCCGTACATGAAGGCCCACCTCGCCGGCCACTGACGGGACCCGCCCGGCCCCGGCACGCCGCCCGTCCCCGGTACGCCGCCCGGCCCTGGCCACGGATCGACCAGGGCACCGCGGATGCCACGGGTGTCGACATCGACGGGCAATTGGTATGCTATTGGCACGCCATCGATGGGCGGGTGCGCCTGCCCGGTGACGGCGACTCCACGGTCGTACCAGGATCGTGGAGCGAGGAGAACCGTGGAGAAGCTTTCCGCGACGTACCGGTAGGGAGGTGAGTACCCATGCCGTTCCGTGAACGTCTCCTCGCCGGGATCGGCGGCGGACTCCTCGGTGGTGTGGTGTTCGCGCTCCTGCTGCAGATGTTGGGTCGGATCGAGAACGTCGCCCTGCTCATCGCCGACGAAGCGAGCATGGCGATGGGGTGGATCACCCTGCTCGTGATCACCGGCGTGCTCGGGATCGTGTACGCCGCGACGTTCGGTCGGCTCGGCCACACCTGGAGGACCGGCCCGATGCTCGGACTCGCCCACGGCGTGATCTGGTGGGTCCTCGGTGTCCTGCTGATCATGCCGGCCATGCAGGCCAGCGAGTTCGGCGTCTTCACCGAGGCGACGTGGCTCAACCTCCTCGGCTACGCGCTCTACGGGCTCATCGTCGGGGTGGCCACCACGGTGATGACGCCCGGCACTGCGCGGGCCGAGAGCCAGCTCACCACCGAGCACCAGGACCGGGAGACCTCGAGGTCCTGATGCGTCGATCCCGCATCCGCACCGCGCCGGCCGCCTGGGAGCGGCCGGCGCCCTTCGTCACGGGTTCGTCGGCCAGTGGTTCAGAACAGCCGGTCGACCACCGTCGAGAGTTCGAGGAACAGGCCGACCCCGAAGACGAGGACGAGCACCAGGAACGCCAGGAGACGTGTCCCGGCGCGTGAGCGGTCCGGCTCCTCCCAGTCGGCGGGGACGTCGGCCGGGTGCACGAGGAACTCCTGGGCCTCCGCGCGGTCCTCCTCGAAGACCACCAGGGTGATGCCGTGCATCGCCCCGACCTGACCGAGCTCGGGGTGCATCGCACCGGCGTCGTCGGTGCGGATCCGTGCCGGGATCCCCGCATCGTCGAGGAGCTGGCGTGCCATCTCGGCTTCGGCCCGGGAAGCAAACCGCCCCACCGTGGCATCCATGTGCACTCCCTCGCCGGCGACCACCGGGAGCGTACTCGGCATCGGCCCGGGAACCCGCCGCCGGCGACGCTCAATCGAGGTCCGGGTCCGCGTCGTCGAACACCACCTCGTCGATCGTCCACGCGGCGCCGGCCGAGCCGCCGGCACCGGCGTGCGTGACGTCGGCGGCGTACACGGGGACGGTGTAGGAGACGGTGGTTCCCTCGCCGGGGGCGCTGGTCAACGCGATCTCGCCGCCCTGGACCTCGACGAGGAGTTTGGCGAGGTACAGCCCGAGACCCGACCCCGCGACCTCGTCTTCCCCCCCGGTGTCGAGGCGGGAGAACGGTCGGAACAGCCGATGACGGCCTTCGGTGGCGATCCCGCGACCCGAATCGACGACCCGCACCTCGACGGTGTCTCCGACCGTGGTCAGCCCGACGTCGATGGCCGTCGTCGGCGGCGAGAACTTCACGGCGTTCGACAGCAGGTTGTGCAGGATCTGCAGCTGCCGATCGACGTCGGCGATCACCAGGGGGAGGTCGGGAGGTGCGGTGACACGGATCCGGCGGTCCGTGGTCTCCCGGACCTGGTCGACGGCGTCGGCCACGATCGCCTCGAGGTCGACCGGGAACCTCGCGTGCCGCAGCCTCGGGGATTCGGCCCTCGTCATCGACATTACGTCGTCCAACAGGCGCTCGAGTCGTTCCGCGTTGCGTTCGATCGTGGTCAAGGAGTCGCCGACGCGTTCGGGGTCGAGCTCGTGGAGGGAGCGCTGTAAGAGCCGGGTCAGCCCCGCGATCACGGTCGCCGGGGCACGGATGTCGTGGACGATCGCGGCGGTGACCTCGCGGCGCTCGACCTCGGCGTCGTTGGCGCGTTGCAGCGCTGCTCGGAGATGGTCGCGCTCACGACGCAGCTGCCTGAGCTCGCTGGCGTACGCGACCTCCTCGCGGCGGACGGCCCCACCGAGGGCACCGGTGTCCGCGACACCGACCGGTGGGAGGTCGCCGGTACGGACCAGCCCCGTGTGGTGGACGCAGACGTCGCCGAGCGCTCCGTCTCCCGGTACGGCACCGGAGGGCAGCGAGGGCGGCGATCCGGGGCCGTTCGAGGCGGTGGTGAGGACCGCGGCCGGGTAGCTGCACAGCACCAGCAACGATGCTTCCTCGGCGAGGTCGGCGGCGGCCTGTTCGATGAGGACGGCCGTGGTGGGCTCGCCGCGCTCCCACAGCCGACCGGCGAGTTCGGCGTACACCCGCACGCCGCCACGTCCACCCCGTTGGCCGGCCAGGACGGGGTCGAGGAGCGAGCGGAGGCGTGCGGGCTCGGGGCGGCCGTCGACGACGATGTCGCTGAGGACGGTGTCGACGTCGAAGCGGAGGTAGGAGTCGCCGTCGTCGATGATCCCGGCGTCTGCCAGGGCGGCGTCGAAGCGTCGCAGGTGCCGGGCGGACGCGATGACCACGGCGCGGCCGCCATCGGCGAGCGCCGGGGCCACGAACGCGGCGACCTCGGTTGCCAGTGCCGCCTCGGTGGCGTAGACGGTGACCATGTGGGCCGGCGCTGGCGTGGTGAGCTGTCGCTGACCGGCGCCGGCGGCGGGCATGGGACGGGCTCCCGGAGAGAAGTCGGAGGGACGTCGTGGAGGTTGCTCCGACCCTAGGCCCCCGCGCTCACCACCGAAAGGCTCGGGTCATCGCTCCGGGTGCCCGCCGGGAGCCGGGTGGTCCGGCGGTCGTGGCCGGCGATGCGCCGGCGAACCCGGGCCGGACGGTCGTGCCGGTGGTTCGGCAGAGCTGCTCCGTCGGCGACGCCGCCCCCACCCGCGCATCCACGTCACGAACCGGTCGGCCTGGCGTGCGGCCCAGACGTGCAGGTCCCGGGCCCATTCGTACTCGCTGGCGAGGATCGCGATCCCGGCGACGGCGGTCAGGGCGCCCGGCCCGGGTACGAACGGGGTCGCGAACGCGGCGCTGACCAGCAGCACCAGCACCCCCAGCGTGGTGACCAGGACCCGGCGGGCGTGGTGGCGCACCCCCCGGACCATCGGTGGCAGCGGCGAGGTCAACTCCGGGTTGAAGCTGTCGGGAGCCGCGACCTCGTTCCGGGTCAGGGCGGACAGGACCCGGCCGACCGACCTGGAGCGGACCCGGTGGGTGAGAGAGAGCTCGACGTCGACCTCGCGGTCGTCACCGACGAGTCGTACCAGCACGACCTGCGGGTCCCGGCGGCGCAGCTTGAAGCCGGAGAGCTGCGCCAACGGGGTCGTAACGTCGGGGATCTCCGAACTCGCGACGTGCAGGACGAGGTAGTGCTTCGTGACGACGAGGACCGCGGGGGCGCGGGCCTGTGGGACCCTCGCGTGGGTCCAGGCCACGATGTCGTCGTCGCCATCCAGGTACCGCACAATTTGACCGAGCA
>SLDB01000124.1 GCA_007125475.1 Nitriliruptoraceae bacterium
ACTCGTCGCAGAGAGTGGCATGCTTGACCTGCGGATCCCCAACGGCAGCGAGGTCGTACCCGACCTGCTGCGCCAACTCGACCGCGACGGGATCGAGGTGGTGAGCGTCGAGGTGTCGCGGCCCACGCTCGACGACGTCTTCCTGACCCTGACCGGCCGGAGCCTCCGCCACGAGGCCGAGGCGGCCGATGACGCCGACGTAGACGTCACGGCCCACCCGGAGGTGTCTGCATGAGCACGCTGAGCGCAGCGAGACCGACCGAGCGTATCGTCCCCGGCGGTGCCGGACCGCTGGCCGACGCCCTCACCATCTTCGTCCGACACGCGCTTCCGACCCTGCGGGACCCCTTCGGGCTCGTGTTCGGGATGCTCCAGCCGCTCGTGTTCCTCGTGTTCTTCGGTCCCTTGCTGACCGGCGTCATCGAGATGCCCTGGATGAACAGGGCCGGCTCCGGCGACGCGTGGCTGTGGTTCGTCCCTGCCGTGCTGATCATGCTGGCGCTGTTCGGTGCCACCGGCACCGGCTACCTGATGCTCACCGAGATGCAGACCGGCTCACACGAACAGCTCATGGTCACCCCGATGAATCGCACCGCCATGCTGGCCGGTCGTGTCCTGAACGACGTCGCGACCCTGGTCGCCCAGTCCGCACTGATCATGTTGATCATGCTGCCCTTCGGGATGCGCCCCCACCCGGCCGGGGTCGTGGCCGCACTCGTGGTCATGGCAGCGCTCGCGTTCGAACGGCGCCTGGGTCGGACTGCCGTACCGACCGGCTGGTGCGTACTTTTCGTGTACTTGGTACACACCGGTACGAAAGGTATTCACCGAAAACGGCGAGAACCGCCCCATCCGAGGCGGTTCTCGTGGTGGAGGTGATCGGATTTGAACCGACGGCCCCTTCGTTGCGAACGAAGTGCTCTGCCGAACTGAGCTACACCCCCAGGGCGGCGTCGGCGAAGGACGCGGCCGTGAGCAGGCGGGGATGGTAGCCACGCCCCTTCGGGGCCGCCAACGCGGCCCGGCGGCTCAGGCCCGGCCTGCGGCCCGTTCCAGCACCTCACGATGGGCGTCGAGGGCGCGGCGCAGCTCCCGCTGACCCACCGCGGCGGTGAGGTCTCCACGGGTGCGTTCGGTGATCGCCCGGGCCGAATCGGTGGCCCGCCGCAACCCTTTCGTCAACCCGTCGGGGACGTCGATCGTGACCAGGCCGGCGAGGATCTCCTGCATCACGTCGAGGAACCGTTCCGCGGCGTCGAGGTCACCGCGCCGTATCCGGTCGAGGCAGCCACGGCGCAGCTCCCCGACGGTCTCCGCCAGGCCGTGCAGCCAGGCGAGGTCGTCGACGCCGACCTCGTCGGGCCCGGGCAGGGGACGGCCGGCGATCGCAGCCCGGGTCAACACCCCCTCGGCGACCTCCTTCGCGGCGTCGGTGACGAAACCCGCGTACCGGACATCGGGGTGCGGGGTGCACGCTTCGGTGGCGGTGCGCAGGTGTTGGCCGGCGTCCTCGAGGAGGGCGTCGGCGCGGGCGTCCTCGCCACGGTGGACAGCACGGATCGCGTTCGCCGCGGCGCGGATGGCGTCACGGGACGCGGCCAGACCGATCTCGCGGGCGTCGTGGCGGGCCTCGAAGCGCTCCCGGACCGGTTCGACCAGGGACGGGACGTCGCCCGGCATCGTCACACGCCCCAGCGGCGCAACCGCACGGAGGCCTGATCCGGCGACTGACCCACGGCGACGGGCGGAGCATCCTCGGCGTCGGCGGGGACATCGAGGTCGTGGACGACCCGCCGCGCCTGGTCGCGTTGCCGCTTGTGGTGCCGCAGGACGACGATGTACGTCGCCGTGCCGGTGAACGCGCCGGCGAACGCGAGCCACAGCCACCCACCGACGACCACGGCTGTGACGAACGTCACCGCGGTGCCGATCAGCGCACGGTGGAACCAGCTCCGCCGGCGGAGGACGACGGGGTCCTCCCGCCGCTGAGGACGCTCCGCGCCCTGCCGCGATCCGGCGGCCTGCCGTTCCACGATCCGGCCGGCGTCGGAGGGCACCAGCAACGCCCGCCCCGTCGCCCGCCGCGGTTCACTGCGAAGTACGTCCATCGCCCGCTCGAATCCTCCCACGGTCGCGTGGGGGGAAGAGCGGGTCCGCCGGACCGCGCCGGGGATGAGCAGCCCCGCCCACACGAAGACCAGGAGCACCAGTGCCTGATTCACGGGGTCACCGCCGTGTCGTCGCCGGGCTGGGCCGGAGCGCCTCGCCGTCGGATCGGAGCGGACGGTAACAGCCATGCTCAGGTGCACGAAGCACCTCACGCACCGGCGAACCTACGGCGTCGGTCGACACCACGACCACGACCGTGCGGTCAACGCGACCGGCCGGGAACCCGCCGCGCACCTACGGTAGAGAGACGTCGCCGGAACGCCCACCTCGCTTCTCCCGCAGCCGCAACCGCTCGATGGAGACGTCGCGCTGCACCGCCTTGACCAGGTCGATGAGGGCGAGGCCGGCGACGCCCGCGGCGGTGAGCGCCTCCATCTCCACGCCGGTGCGGTCGACGGCGTTCGCCGTCGCCGTGATCACCGCCAGGCCGGCGTCGGCGTCCACCTCGACATCGACCTCGACGGAGGTGAGGGCGACCTGATGACACAACGGGATCAACTCCCAGGTGCGCTTCGCCGCCTGGATCCCGGCGAGCCGCGTCGTCGCCAGCGCGTCGCCCTTCGGGAGCCCACCGTCGCGCAGCAGCGCCGCGGTCGCCGGGGCCATCACCACCTCGCAACACGCCACGGCGGTGCGCGCGGTCGCCGGCTTGTCGGCGACATCCACCATGTGAGCCCGGCCACCGGCGTCGAGGTGCGTCAAGCCCCCCGCACCCTCACCCCCGGCGTCCTGACCACCCACATCGTCACTACCCGTGACCGCGTCCGGGTGCTGCTGCATCACGTCCCCACCCTGTCGAGTTGTGCTCTCAGGCCTCAGTCGATGAGCAGGTGCACCTGCACCGGCGCGCCGGCCGGGATCTGGTCGACGTCCTCGGGCACGACCGCGAGCCCGTCGGCGAGGGCGATCGAGGTCACCACGTGCGAACCCTGCGGGCCGGTGGGGGCGGCCGTCCACCCCGCACCGTCGCGGTGCAGCCGCACACGGGCGTACCCGCGCTTGCCGGGGGGTGCGTGCAACGCCTCGGCGAGCGTCGCCGTCACCAGGGGCCGTTGGACGTCGCGCCGACCCTGCAACCGGCGGATCGCCGGCCGGACGAACACCTCGAACGAGACGTACGCCGAGACGGGGTTCCCCGGGAGCCCGATCACGGTCCGCCCTGCGACCCGCCCCCGGATCTGGGGCATCCCCGGCTTCATCGCGACCTTCACGGCCGAGACGTCACCGAGGGCGGCCAGCACGTCCGGGAGGAGGTCACGGGTGCCCGCACTGGCACCACCGGTGCACACGAAGAGATCGGCGTGACCCAGGTTGGTGTCCAGCGCGTGCGCAAGCGACGTGTGGTCGTCGCGGACGATCCCGGCACTGAACGGCACACCCCCGGCCGCCCGGACCATCGCGGCCAGCATCGGACCGTTCGCGTCACGGATCTCGCCGGGACCGGGGGTGTCCCCGGCGGGGACGAGCTCGTCACCCGTGGAGAGCACCACCACGCGTGGCGGCGGGATGCACACCACCCGGGTGACCCCGGCGGTGGCCAACAAGCCGATGTCGGCCGGGCCGAGTCGACGGCCGGCGGTGGTCAGCGGCTGACCGGGCCGCAGATCCTCGCCCGCGCCGCGCACGTGGGCGCCGGGGGCGACCGCGACGTGGAACGCGACCGAGTCGCGGGCCCCGGACGTCTGCTCCACCGGGACGACGGCGTCGGCGCCGGCGGGCAGTGGCGCACCGGTCATGATCCGCACGCACCGTCCTGCGGCGAGCGAGGTGATCTCCGGCCGACCGGCGGGGACCTCACCGACGACCGGGAGGCGGCGGGGAGCGTCGACGGTGGCCCCTTCGAGGTCGGCGGCGACGACCGCGTAGCCGTCCATCGCCGAGTTCGCCCAGGCCGGGACGGTGACTTCGCTGACGACGTCCTCGGCCAGGACCAGACCGAGGGCGTCGGAGAGGCGGAGCTCGATCGGCTCGGGGGTCGGGAGCTGGTCGAGGATCGCCGTGAGGTGGCCGTCGACGGTGACGAGCTCCTCGGGGAGCGTCACCTGGGCACGGCCGTGACCGACGAACCCGCTCACCGCGGATCGTCCTGACCGGTGGATCCGGCCCGGGCCTCCTGTTCGTCGAGCCAGGACCGCAGCCACGGCAGCAGCGACGGTGCGAGGTCGTCACGCGTCGCCGCGACCTCGAGGTTGGCTTTGAGGTAGCCCAGCTTGTCCCCGGTGTCGTAGCGGGGGGAGTCGAGGAGGAGGCCGGTGAGCGGCTCGTCGTCCGCCAGGGTCTGCAACGCGTCGGTGAGCTGGATCTCCCCGCCGTGTCCGGGAGGGGTCTCGTCGAGGACGGCGAAAATCGAACCCGGCAGCACGTAGCGTCCCACGAGGATGAGGTTGGAGGGGGCGTCGGCGGGGTCGGGCTTCTCGACCACACCGGTGACCTCGAACTCGTCGGGTCGAGCGGTCGCGGTGACCTCGGCGACCCCGTAGCGACGTACCTCGTCGGGCGGGACCTCCATCAACGCCACCACAGGGCGCGAGGTGCGGTGGTGGGCCTCGATCATCCGGCCGAGGAACCCCGACCCGGGGGCGAGCAGGTCATCGCCGAGGATCACCGCGAAGGACTCGTCGGCACCGACGTGGCTCGCCCCCATGCGGACCGCGTGGCCGAGCCCGAGGGCCTCGCCCTGCCGGATGCAGTGCACGTCGGCGAGGCCGGCGACCTCGCGGACCATCGCCAGGTCATCGAGCTTGCCCTTCTCCTGCAGCGCCGACTCGAGCGCCAGCGACCGGTCGAAGTGGTCCTCGAGGGCGGACTTGCCGGCCGACGTGACGAACAGCACGTCGTCGATCCCCGCGGCGACGCACTCCTCGACGATGTACTGGATCGCCGGCTTGTCGACGATCGGCAGCAGCTCCTTGGGCACGGACTTGGTCACCGGCAGGAACCGGGTACCGAGCCCGGCCACCGGGAGGACGGCTCTGCGAACCACGGCTACTCCTCGTCGTCGTCACCGAGCCTAACCTCCGTTCCCGACCTCCGAGGCCCGAGCTCCGAGGTCGGTGGCGGCGTACGATCACCGGGTCACCGCCTCTGAGCCCTGTGATGGATCCTGACCGCAAGCCGGCGCTGCGCCGGACCGCACTGGACGCCCGGCGGCGCCTCGATCCCGCCGAGCGGGCGGCGGCGTCGGCCAGGATCACGACGCGCCTGCGGGACCTGCCGTTGCTGCGCCGGGTCGGCGTGGTCGCGGTGTACGCGGCCACGGCCGACGAGGTCGACCTCGACGCCTACGCCCGGTGGCTGCGCGGCGTCGGGGTACGCACGCTGCTGCCGCGGGTGCGCGGCGAACGCCTCGAACTCGTCACCGTCACCGACGACGCCCCCCTGCGGGCCGGTCACCGCGGGGTGCGCGAACCCGGCGGCATCGTCATCGACCCGTCCGTGGTCGAGGCGGTGATCGTCCCCGGCGTGGCGTTCGACCCCCACGGCGGCCGCCTCGGCCACGGCGGGGGGCACTACGACCGGCTCCTGGCCGGACTCCCGTCGACGGCCCGACGGGTGGGTGTGGCGTTCGCCTGCCAGGTGGTGCCGGCCGTCCCGATCGAGGCCCACGACGAGGTCGTCGACGCCGTCGTCACCGAACGCGCCGTCCACCACCGACGCGGCGTCGACCCCGCCTGACCGCGCGCCCCCTCGGCGGGGCCGCGTGTTGCGGACACCCGCCGCGTCGGGCATCATCAGCACTCGTGTGCAACGAGTGCTAGCCGCCCGTGTTCGACCGCCAGGAGCCGGAGACGATGCCGACCTACGAGTACGCATGCAGGGCCTGTGGTGAGCACCTCGAGGTGGTGCAGTCCTTCCGTGACGACGCGCTCACCGTGTGCCCCAGCTGCGACGGTGAGCTGCGGAAGGTGTTCAGCGCCGCGGGGATCATCTTCAAGGGATCCGGCTGGCACGTGAAGGACTACGCCTCCTCGTCCTCGTCCTCGTCCTCGTCCTCGTCCGGTGACGCGTCCGGGTCGGGGGCGGGCAGCGGAACCGCCGACGGCGCCGCTGGCGGTTCCGACGGCAGCGGGTCGTCGGACACCTCCTCCGGGTCGGGTTCCTCCGGCTCGGGTTCCTCCGGGTCGGCATCGTCGGGGTCCGGATCCGACGGGGCCGGCGGAGCCTCGTCGCCGTCGTCGACCGGCTCGACGGAGGCCAAGAGCGCCTGACCGGCGCCGCCATCGCGGCTCGTCCACAGCCGACGGCGCCGCGTCGGTGCCCTCGGCCCGCCACGTGCTGTGATCTGCGGCATGGCTACCGACACCCCCCGCCTCCGTCGGCCAGGGCTCGGCCTCCACGGCCCGCCCCCGGCGATGCCGGCCGTGCTCGACGCCGTCGCCGAGCGCTGGTGGCGGACCCCGCCCCGGATGCGCCTGGTGATCGCCGCGGCCCTCGCCGGCGTCACCCTCCTGCTCGGGGTCGCGTCGCTGCGTCCCGACACCGACACGGTCCCCATCCTCGTCGCCACACGCGATCTCCTCCCCGGCGACGTGGTGACCGACGCGGACATCACCACGGCGTGGTGGCCGAGCCGGCTCGCACCTGCGGGCGTCATCGACGAACCGCACGGGGTCGTCGCCGCACCCCTGCCGCGTGGGGCGGCGGTCACCGACCGGCACCTCGGTGACGGCGGGATCACCGAGGGGCTGCGACCGGACCGCTCGGCGGTGGCGGTCGAGGCCGACCTCCTCCCACCGCTCACCGCCGGCGCGAGGATCGACCTCGTCACCGCGGATCACGACGGTCGTGCAGCACCGCTGACCCGGGACGTGGTCGTGCTCGGTACCGACGAGGCGGTCGTGTGGGTGGGCGTCGACGCCGACGACGCCGACGACGTCACCGCAGCGGCCGCCGCCGGCCGGGTCGCCGTCGTCGTCCGGCCATGGTGACGCCGGCGATGCGCTCGGCCTCACTCGCGAGACGTTCCGCCATCCGCGGAAAGATCAGGGCGTGGAACGGTGCCAGGGCCGCCCAGTAGACGCGTCCCCACAGCCCGTGCGGGTGGAACCGTGCCCGCTGCACCAGGCGACTGCCCCCCTCGAATTCATCGACATGGAACTCCAGCCAGGCCTCGCCCGGCAGCACCATCTCGGCGCGCAGCCGCAGCAGCCGCGGCGGTTCGAGGGCCTCGACCCGCCAGAAATCGAGGGCGTCGCCGACCGCCAGCTCGTCGGGGTGGCGCCGGCCACGCCGCATCCCGATCCCGCCGATGACCTTGTCGAGGAGGCCACGGACCTCCCAGAGCACCTGAGCGGCGTGGTACCCGGTCCCCCCACCGATCCTCACCACCTCGTTGAACAGCACCTCGGGTGGGGCGGCGCACCGCACCCGGCGCTCGTCGAGGCGCAACACGCCTCCCGACCAGGCCGGGTCCTCCGGCTGCGGGCCCTCCGGTTCGTCGCCCACTTCCTCGTCGGCACGCGAGTCACGCGACGGTGGCGCGGTCGACACCCCCCCACGATGGGCGGGCATCGGCCCGGCCCCGCTCCAGGTGGTCGCGACGTCGAGGTCCTGCACCCGGCGCAGCGCCAGCCGCAACGACTCGTCGAACGGCGTCACCGACATCGGCAGCAGGTGTCGCACCCGGTCGTCGGTGACGACGACGTCGTTGGCGAGGCTCTCGACCAGCGGCCGTGCCAACCCGGTCGGCAGCGGGGTGACCAGGCCGATCCACAGCGACGACAGCCACGGGGTCAGCAACGGGACGGTGATGATCACCCGACGGCGGAGCCCGGCGACCTCGGCGTAGACCTGCATCAACTCCGCGTAGGTGTAGACCTGGGGTCCGCCGATCTCGAGGACCTCACCGGCGGTCTCGGGGACCTCGAGGACCCCGGCGAGGTAGGTGAGGACGTCACGGACCGCGATCGGCTGGCACCGGCTGCGCACCCACCGCGGGGTGGTCATCACCGGCAGGACGTCGACCAGGTGTCGGAGCATCTCGAACGACGCGCTGCCGGACCCGATGATGATCGCGGCACGCAACTCGGTCACCGGGACCGGGCCCTCGGCCAGGACCCGTCCAACCTCGTGCCGCGAGCGCAGGTGCGCCGAGAGGCGGTCGTCATCCCGCCCGAGGCCCCCGAGGTAGACGATCCGGCCCACCCCGGCGGCGGCGGCCGCGTCACGGAGGTTCCCCGCCGCGGTGCGGTCGCGCTCGGCGAACCCCGCCTCGCCGTCCATCGAGTGCACCAGCATGTACACCACGTCGACCCCGTCACAGGCGGCGTCGAGCGAGGCACGGTCGAAGACGTCGGCCTGCACCACCTCGACCTCGTCGCGCCATGCGCGCGCATCGAGCTTGGCCGGGGTCCGGGCGGCGCAACGAACCTCGTGGCCGCGCTCGAGGAGGACCGGGACGAGCCGGCCACCGATGTAGCCGGTGGCGCCGGTGACGAGGACACGCATGCTGCTCCTGTCGGTATCGCCGCACGGATCGGTGGTCGGCTGCACACGGTTCGCCGCCGCGGCACGCGCAGCCTGGTCAGCCACCGTGACCGAGGACCTCGTGGAGGAACGCGACGAGGCGGGGGTAGGCGTCGACCCGGTTGGCGAGCTTCGCCAGACCGTGCCCTTCGTCGGGGTACACCAACAGTTCGCTGCGGACGCCGCGCTCGTGCAGGACCGCGTGGATCTGCTCGGCCTCCCCGAGTGGCACACGCGGATCGTTCGCCCCGTGGATGATGAACAGCGGGGAGCGCACCGCCTCCACGTGCGTGATCGGTGAGAGCGCGGTGAGCAGCTCCGCGTCGTCGTCGAGCGAGCCGTACTCGCGTTCACGGAACGCCCGGCGCCACTCGGCGGTGTTCCGCAGGAACGTCACCAGATTCGACATCCCCACGATGTCGACCCCGGCCGCCCAGCGCTCGGGCTGCCAGGCCAACCCGGCCAGGACCAGATACCCGCCGTAGGAGCCTCCGTACAACGCCGCCCGGTCACCGTCGAGCGCCGGGTGCGCGCCGATCCAGTCATGGACGGCCTCGAGGTCGCGGATCGCGTCGAAGCGACGTTCGACGTCGTCCAGGTGCTGGTAGGTGCGCCCGTACCCGGTCGAACCGCGGATGTTCGGCGCGACCACGGCGAAGCCGTGCGCGACGAGGTACTGCGTGACGCCGCCGAACGCGGGCCGGTACTGACTCTCCGGGCCACCGTGGAGGACGACCACGACCGGGTGGCCGGAGGCGTTCCCCGACGCCGGAGCGTCGGGGGTGAACACGAACGCCGGGATCTCGACCCCGTCGGCGGCGGGGAACCGCACCAGCTCGGCGTCGACGAACGTCTCGGCGTCGACCCCGCACGGGCTCGTGGTCATCCGTTGCTGCTCGCCGGTGGAGGTGTCCAGGCACCACACGTCGCCGGGGATGCGTGGCGAGGAGAACGCGTACGTCAGCCACCGGCCGTCGTCGGAGAAGCGGAACCCGGAGGCCACCCCGTCACCCGGGAGAGGGACCGCCAGGGTGACGTCCAACGTGTGCGGGTCGCGGAGCTCGGCACGGCTGCGGCCGTCGTCGTTGGTGACCACCAGCAGGTGCGCGCCGGTGCGGTCGACGGCGCACCCGGTGCTCCACCCCGTCTCGAGGACGTACCCCCAGGATCCATCGGGTCGGCCGCGGGCGATCGCGGTGTGCTCGCGCCCGACATCGGTCGAGAAGAAGAACTCCGAGGAGTCGGGGAGCCACGACGGCACCCCGACGCTCGCGGACCGCTCCGGGTGCGGGGCCAGCTCGGTCACCGCCGGGTGATCGTGGTCCGCGACGTCGTCGCCGACGGCCGCGAGATCGATCAGCACGACCCGGTTGTCCCCGGCACGGGTGGTGAGCTCGCTCACCGCCAGCCACCGCGCATCGGGGGAGAACCCCCCGGGCGAGGTCCACCCACCGGTGGCGTACACCCGGCGTTCGGCCCCGGTCTGCAGGTCCCGGACCCAGGTGTCGAACGCCACTCCGTCGCCGCGGTTCGTCGCGTACGCAAGCCAGCGCCCGTCACGGCTCACCCCCCCGGGGCGGTGGATGTACTCCTCGTCGACCACCAGGGGGGTGAGATCGGCGGTGTCGGCGTAGGGGGCTTGGGGCCGGTCGCCAGCCGTGTAGAGCTGGTACCGCTCGTTCCCGCCGGCGTCGGCGGCGATGAGGAGGCGGTCCGGGCCGGGGTCACGCCGCGGCAGGTACCCGGCGCCGACGGGTTCGTCGAACGCGGTGAGGCGTTCGAGGTCCCCGACGGGGACTGGCGGGGAGCTGGCGTCGCGGTCGAGGCGGTGGACCTGGGCGGTCCCCGAGAGGTTGGAGGAGACCAGCAGGGTCGTGCCGTCGGGGGAGAACCCGCTCGGTGCCGCGGTCCGGATCTCGAGGTAGGCGCGGACGTCGGGCGGGCGCGCCGGGCGCGTGTCGTCGCTCATAGCCGGGAGCCTACGGCCCGGGGAGAGCTCCCGGACCCCGGTGGCCTCCCGACACTCACCGCTCGACCCGCTCCCAGGTCGGCATGCCGTCGTCGGTGTCGTCGCCGCGGACCCAGTACCCA
>SLDB01000365.1 GCA_007125475.1 Nitriliruptoraceae bacterium
CCGCGCTCACCGCCGCCCTCGGCCCCGACCCCGCCGACCGGGGTGGGTGGCTGGCGTCGTGGCTCGCCGCGGACGCCGTCGCCGCCGCGGCCGTCGACGAGGTCCTGGACGCCGACGACGTCGTCAGCGAGCCGCGGGCCGCACGCGACGTCGCCGCCGCCGTCCCCGACGGTGGGGTGCTGGTGACGGCGTCATCGATGCCGATCCGCGACCTGGACCGCTTCCAGCGCCCGCGAGGTGGCGTGCGTGTCGTGGCGAACCGGGGCGCCTCGGGGGTGGACGGGTTCGTCTCGACGGCGCTGGGGGCCGCGGTCGCCGCGGCGCGCCCCGTCGTCGCGCTGTGCGGCGACCTCTCGCTGCTGCACGACGCGAACGGCTTCCTGTTGGACAGCGACGCCGCCGTCGACGCCGTCTTCGTCGTGATCGAGAACGACGGCGGGGGGATCTTCTCGTTCCTGCCGCAGGCCGGGTTCACCGAGGCGTTCGAACGCCTCTTCGCCACCCCCCACGGCCGGTCCGCCGCCGACGTCGCAGCGCTGCACGGCTTGTCGGTCACGACCGTGACCTCGGCGTCACGCCTCGGCGAGGAGGTGGGGGCCGCCCTCGCCGCCGGGGGTGTGCACCTGCTGCGGGTGCACACCGACCGTGCCGAGAACCACGAGCTGCACGCCCGCCTCACCGCGGCGGTGGGTGCCGCCCTCGACGCGGCCTGTGGCCCCGACCAGCGGTGACCGCGCCGCGGCGTCGGCGGTCAGCGCGAGGGGTCAAGGGCGGCCTGCATCGCCAACAGTTTCAGGCGGGTCTCCTCGAGTTCGTCCTCGGGGAGGGAGTCGGCCACCACCCCGACGCCGGCGAACAGGCGTGCACGGGCTCCGGCGAGCTCGGCGCACCGCAACGCGATCCCCCACTCGCCGTCACCCTCCGGGGTGGTCCACCCCACCGGGGCGGCGTACCGCCCCCGGGACATCCCCTCCAGTTCCCGGATCACCGCCAGCGCTGCCGGACGCGGGGACCCGCCGACCGCGGCGGTCGGGTGCAGGTCGGCGACGATGTCGAGGGAACGGGCGGACCCGGCGAGCTGGCCGCGGAACGTCGTCGACAGGTGCTGGACGTTGTCCAGGCGGAGCAGCTCCGGGCGCGGGTCGTGCTCCAGCTCACGGCAGTGCGGCGCCAGGGCGGCTTCGACCGAGGCGGTCGCGAAGGCGTGCTCCTGCAGGTCCTTCGCCGAAGCGAGGAGTCGGCGGCCGGTCTCGGCGTCGACGGCCGTGTCGGTGCTCCTCGGCGCCGTGCCGGCCAGGACCCGCGAGGTCACACGGTCGCCGTCGCGGGACAGCAGCAACTCCGGGGTCGCACCGACGAGGCCGTCGACGACGAAGGTGTGGCACGACGGGAAGCGTCGGGTGAGCCGGCGCGCCAGCACCGGGGCGGAGAACGGTTCGTGGGACCACACGGCGTGGTCGCGGGCGAGGACGACCTTGTCGACCTCGCCGCGCCGGATGCGTTCGATGACGTCGGCGACGGCCTCCAGCCACCGCACGTCCGGGTTCGACGACCCGGCGTACCGGGGCCGGTCACCGCCCACGGCGGTGGGGGTCGGATCGTCGCGGTCCCGGGGAGGGTCGACGGGGGCGGCGCCGGGGGGGTCGACGGTGGTCACCCAGGTCACCCCTCCCCGCCGGCCGACCACGACGCGGGGGACGACGAGCACGGAACCGCCGGCGTCGTCGTCGAACGCGAACGAGCCGACCCCGACGACGCCGCCGCCCGGGACGCCGACGGCGTCGTCGACGATGGCGTGGTCAGCGACCTCGCACAGCGCCGCGTCGGCGGAGGCGAACCGGCCGGGCCCCGCCGCCGGCGTGATCCGGGCCGCCTCGCCCCAGGCGACGAGCCCCTCGCCCCCCCGCACCCAGGCGATCAGGTCCCCACGCTCCGGGGCGAGGTCCAACAGGTGGCGGTCGTCGTCGAGGGGCCGGGTGCGGACCTCGGTGGTCACGAGCCGTCGCCGGCGACGCGCTCGATCGCCTCGGCGAGGAGGCGGCGACGCAGGTGGTGGGCGACGAGTGCCTCGGTGGCCGGGAGCATGCGCTCGTAGGCGGTCACGAGCCGGTCGGCGGCCTCCGCGTCGGAGCCGGAGGTCCCCTGCACGGGGTCACGGACGAAGCGGACGAACGCCTCGACGGCGTGGGTGGCGACGGTCCGGATGGCGTCGTCGGTCCGTCGGGCGAGGTCGAGGAGCTCGCCGAGTGGCAGCCCGGCATCCAGCAGGGTGAGGCCGGCGCGGACGGCGGCGGCGTCGGCCTCCGAGTACCGGGCGACGCCGTCGTCGTCGACGTGGTGGGCGACCAGCAGCCCGGCACGTTCCACCGATTCGAGCAGGACACGGGTCGCACCGACCTCGGCGGCGAGTGCGTCGAGGTCGTACGGAGCCTCGCCGTCGTCGGCGACCGCGGCGGCGAGCAGCGCGTCGGGTCCGTCGCCGTCGCGTCCGCGGTCGTGGGGTCCGGGCGCTCCGGGGTGCAGGGGTGCGTCGTCGGGCATCGTGGAGGGGTCGGCCACGGGGGTCGGCCGTGGCGACGCCGTCAGGCTATGACACGCGGCGGCGGGTCAGCCGCGCCCACAGCCCCGGGCGGGTCCCGGCCGCGCCGACCCGCTCGCCGCGGGCGGTGAAATTGGTCGTGTCGATCACGGCGCCGCGGACGGCGTCGGGGTGGACCGGGGAGGTGCTGACCACCCGTCGCACGATCGGCTGGGTGTCGTCGGCGTCGGGTCCGTCGGCGTCG
>SLDB01000114.1 GCA_007125475.1 Nitriliruptoraceae bacterium
CACCGATGACCGCGATCGGGCTCGTCGTCGCCGCCGTCGCGACCCGGCAGTGGCGGTGGGACGACGCCCGCGGGTGCGTCGTCGCGACCGGGGCACGCGGGCCGTCGTCGCTGGCGCTCCGCCTGGTGGGCGCCGACGCGAACACGATCGGGCAGGTCGTCGTGTGCCGCCTCACCGAACCGTCGGCGACACTGCTGGACCACGAGGCGGTGCACGTGCGGCACGGCGAACGCCTCGGGCCCCTCCTCTTCCCCGCCTACGTGTGGCTCAGCGCGGTGTACGGCTACCGCGACCACCCGATGGAGCGTGCGGCCCGCACCGAGGCCCGTCGGCAGCGCACCGGATGACGTCGGCGATCACCGCGTAGGGCCGTCGACGGCGTCGCCCTCCGACCCATCGGAGCCGCCCGCCGGCGCCGCGTCAGGATCGTCAGCCGGGTCGGCCCCGGGGACACCCTCCTCGGCGACCTGGTCCTCGAGCTCCGCGAGGCACTGCTGCAGGTGCCGGCGGTACTCGTCACGTTGACTCGCCCGCAGCGCTCGCAGGCGTGCCGACCGCGCCCGCTCGGCCTCGGCCTCCCGCCGCGCGGCGTGACGCACCTCGGTGGCGTCGGCTTCGGCGCGTTCCAGGCGGCGGTTCGCCTCGCGCTCGACCGCCTCCTCGACCTCCTGGGCGCGTTGCCGGGCGTCGGCGAGCGCGGTGTCGGCGGCGTGCTCGGCGGTCGCCAGGCGGCGTTGCACGGTCGCCTCGGACTCCAACGCCGCGCCGAGGCGGGCCTCGGCGTCCCGCAGCCGGCCACGCAGCTCGGTGACCTCCGCCTCGCGGCGTTCGAGCTGCACGGCGACGCGTTCGAGGAGCTCGTCGACGTCCTCGATGGCGTAGCCGCGCACCGACTGGCGCAGCTCGGCCCGCCGGACGTCGTCGGCACCGACGGGCCTCACCAGCGTGCTCCGCGCCCCGGGAACGTCACAGCCCCATGCTCGCGAACACACCCTGCAGGATGATCAGGCCGAAGAACAGCACCAGGATCGACAGGTCGAGGCCGACACCGCCGATCTGCAGCGGCGGGAGCACTCGGCGGATCGGGGCAGCGACCGGTTCGACGAGCTTGCGCACCCCGATCACGAACGGCATCAACGGCTCCGGCGGGCGTGGCACCCACGAGAAGATCACGTGCAGCAGCAGGACCCACCAGTACAGCCCCAGCAGGGTGGAGATCACGCATCACCCCCGGCAGCGAGGCGGAACCCGAGCCCGGCGAGGCGGGCGCGCTCGTCGTCGCCGAGCTCGACGCCCTCGGGGGTGATCAGGAAGGCTCGGGAGCCGACCTTCTCCATACCGCCCCGCAGGGCGTAGGTCACCCCGGAGACGAAGTCGACGACGCGACGGGCGTCGGTTGCCTCGGCACCGGAGACGTCGAACAACACCGGCTGCCCGGTGCGGAACCGTGCCCCGACCCCTTCGACGTCATCGAACGTCGTGACCTCGACGATCGCGGTTCTGGCGGTCGCCGGGACGGCGCGCACGTAGCCCTCAGGGCCGCGCAACGAGCGCACGTTGGAGGCGTCGGCCTCTTCGACGCGTGCCTGCTGACGCGCCGCACGGACCTCGCCCGGTGCGGGCCTGGCAGCGGACGGCGTCGAGGTGTCCGCCGGCCGGACCGGGGCGTGACGGGCGTGCGGGTCGTCCTCGGGGACGAACTGCTCAGGGACGTCGTCGTAGATGTCGTCCGGCTCCTCCCGGAGCCCGAGGTACACCAACGTCCGGTTCCACATCCCGCTCATCGCAGGTCCTTTCGCCACGGCCCGTCACCGCGTGGGCCGAACACGGCCGTACCGATCCGCACCATCGTGGCGCCCTCGGCGACGGCCGCCTCGAGGTCGTCGGACATCCCCATCGAGAGGTGGACGACCTCCGGGAAGCGCTCGCGGAGGGCGTCACGCCTCCGACGCAACTCGGCGAAGTGTCCACGCGCCGCGTCCGCCGGGTCCTCCCCGGGCGCGGGCATCGGTGGGATCGTCATCAGGCCCTCGACGGTGAGGTGGGGCAGGTCACGAGCGTAGGCGACGAGGTCGTCGACCTCGTCGAGCCGGCACCCTCCCTTCGCCGGGTCGTCACCGACGTTGACCTGCACCAGCACCCGTTGGATCCCGCCGTGCCGCTGAGCCCGGGTCGAGAGCGCGTCAGCGAGCCGACGACGGTCCACCGAATGCACCAGGATCTTGCGGCCGACGATGTCGCGGACCTTGTTGCGCTGCAACTGTCCCACAAGGTGCCACCGCGCCCCCTGGACCTCGCCCAGCTTCGCGGTCAACTCCTGGACCCGGTTCTCGCCGAGGTCGACCACGCCGGCGTCGACGACGCGCTGGGCGGCCTGCGGCGGGTGGGTCTTGGAGACCGCGATCAGCGTGATGTCGGCCGGCGAACGGCCAGCGGCCGCGGCCGCGTCGGTGATCCGCGCCCGGACCGCGGCGATCCGCTCGACGACGTCACCGCTCACGACGCCTCCGTTGCGGCGACGGCCACGGTGGCCGCATCGACGTCCGTCGCCTCGCCACGGCGGACGACCAGCCCGGCGTGCCGGCCGCTGTCCGGATCGCGTCGGTGGCTGAACCACTCGGAGTGGCAGCTGGTGCACACCGAGGAACGCCGCACGTCGGCGACCTCGGCGGCCTCGAGTACGGCGACGACGGCGCCGGGGAGGTCGAGCGCCGGCGTCCCCCACGTCGTCCGAGCCGCGGCCACCGGGTGCTGGGCGGCGACCTCGGCACGCATCGCGGCCGGGACCTCGTAGCAGCACGGCCCGATCGCGGGACCGACCGCCACGGTGAGGTCGGACGGTGCGGCACCGAGGTCGCCGAGGGCGGCGAGGACGGCCGGCACGACGCCGCCGACGACCCCGAGCCTGCCGGCGTGGGCCACACCGACGACCCCGGCACCGGCGAACAGCACCGGGACGCAGTCGGCGGCCAGCACGACCAGCGGCCGCGCGGGCTCGGCGGTGACCACACCGTCGAACCCCCGCAGCTCCGCTCCGGCGGGGGTGGCGGCGGTCACCTCGGCGACCCGGGCCCCGTGGACCTGCTGCATCAGGTGCCAGTCCGCGGGGCGGGTACCCGTGACGGCGCCGACCTCGGCCCGGGCGGCGGCGAGGTCCTCGGGACGGTGCGGTCGCCGGTGGGAGAGGTTTCCGGCCCGCCCCAGCGGTGGGTCGGCGGCGTCGGGGTCACGACCCGTGAACCACGCCCCGATACCGGTACCGAGGTCGACCTCGTCGATCCGCACGGCCGGCCCGTCGCCGCTCAGCGCAGGAACGACGGCACGTCCAGGTCACCGTCGTCGGCGCCGTCACCGTCGTCGGCATCGATCACCGTCATGTGCCGCGGTCGCTCACCGGACGGCTCCGGGGAGAACACGTCGTCGAGCTCGTCGTCGCCCGCGACCGCCGAGCCCTGCGGCTCCTGGAGGCCGGCGTCCTCGTCGGCGGAGCGCACGAACGCGCCGGGCGCCTCGACCGGCCCGTCGTATTTGTCGAAGCCGGCGGCGATCACGGTCACCTTCACCTCGTCACCCAGGGAGTCGTCGATCACGGCGCCGAAGATGATGTTGGCCTCCGGGTGCGCCGCCTCGGTGATGACGTCGGCCGCTTCGTTCACCTCGAACAGACCGAGGTCGCTACCGCCGGCGAGCATCAGCAGCACGCCCCGGGCACCGTCGATCGAGGCCTCCAGCAGCGGTGAGGCGATCGCCAGCTGCGCGGCCTGCAGGGCACGCGACTCGCCACGGGCCTTCCCGATCCCCATCAACGCCGATCCGGCGTCGTTCATCACGGTGCGCACGTCGGCGAAGTCGAGGTTGATCAGCCCCGGGGTGGTGATGAGGTCGGTGATCCCCTGCACCCCCTGCAGCAGGACGTCGTCGGCGAGCCGGAAGGCCTGCACGACCGAGGTGTCGACGTCGGAGATCTGCAGCAGCCGGTCGTTGGGGATCACGATCAGGGTGTCGACCTCGTCCTTGAGCTCGCCGATCCCATCCTCGGCCTGGGTCGACCGCTTCCGGCCCTCGAAGCTGAACGGCCGGGTCACGACCCCGATCGTGAGTGCACCGACCTCCTTGGCGACGGAGGCGATCACCGGGGCGGCGCCGGTACCGGTACCACCGCCCTCACCGGCGGTGACGAACACCATGTCGGCGCCGCGGAGCACCTCGAGGATCTCGTCGCGGTGGTCGTCGGCGGCCTGGCGGCCGACCTTCGGATCGGCACCGGCCCCGAGGCCGCGCGTGAGGTCACGCCCGATGTCGAGCTTGACGTCGGCGTCCGACATCAGCAGCGCCTGCGCATCGGTGTTGATCGCGACGAACTCCACGCCACGGAGACCGTCGTCGATCATCCGGTTGACGGCGTTGACGCCGCCTCCGCCGATCCCGACGACCTTGATCACGGCCAGGTAGTTGGACGGTGCTGCCGCCACGGATTCCTCCTCGTCCGGTGTCGGCGGTCACGCGCTGGGCTGCACCGCCTCGACTGTGGTCCGGCCGGCGTCGGGTGCTGCGCGACCTCGGCCGGGTTCACCGTTGCCGCCGTCGACCGGCGCGACCGCGCCCCGGCTGCGGTGTCGCGTTCCGGGCCCGGTGACGGTGGTTCGCCTCGGGGCACCTCCCCGCCGACGCGCGTCACCGACCGGGGTACGACCAGTGCGTGCGACCGCAGGGTTCGACTGCAGACCAGGGCTCGACCTCAGGTAGAGGTTGATGTTTATGTAAACCTCTGGTGGAACCTAGCCCCCGAGGGAGATCGAGGTCAAGCACCTGACCCCGGCGACCGGACAGGGCCGGGAGCGTGCGCGGTGGGCGTTCACGGCCCGGTCACGACCGGCGTCGACGGCGCCCGGACATCGATCACCTCCACCGGGGTCTCGCCGACGTCACCGAGGACCGCCCCCAGGGCACGGACCTTCTCGTCGATCCGTTCGGCTCGGCCGAACCGCACCTGCACCTCGGAGTCCAGGTGGAGCCAGAGCTCGTCGGGACCGTCGGCGTCGAGCCGCTGCACCCGGGCCCGAAGCGGACCGGACAACCCCCGCCACACCGCGTGGGCGTTCGCCAGTGCGGGGTCGTCGCCCACCACCCCACCCGGTGGCGGCGGGGGATCCCCAAGGTGGATCGGGACGAGCTCGTCACGGCCCCCCTCGAGGATCACCACGCCCTCACGGTCGACGAGGCGCTGCTCTCCCCCGCCGACGGCGACCAACGCCGGCCGGCGTTCCTCGACGGCGATCTCCACGGTGAGCGGATCCAGGCGCCGGGCCTCGACACGACGCACCAACGGGATCTCGGTGACCCGGTCGGCGGCATCGGCGAGCCCGAGGCGGAGCGTCGAGGTCCCGAGTTCGAGATCCGCCGCGTCGCGGACCTCGCCGGCGTCGAGCCGCTGCACCCCGGTGACCCGCACCTCCTCGAGCCCGACGAGGGCCGAGCGTTCGACGACGGCCAGGACGGCGATGACCCCGACGACGACGAGGATCGCCAACGTGCGCCGCAGGCGTCTCCGACGTCGCTCGTCGCGGACCTCGGCTCGACGCTCGGCGATCCGGCCGTCGATCACCACGGTCGTCCCCCCCGTGACGCGTCTCCGAGCCAGGTCACCTCCGGGGTGAGGACCACGCCGTGATCGGCCTCGACGCGCCGGCGGACCTCGGCGATCAACCCGGCCACGTCCGCCGCGGTCGCCCCCGGGCGGGTGACGATGAAGTTGGCGTGCCGCCGTGACACCTCGGCACCCCCGATCGCGAACCCCTTCAACCCGCTGGACTCGATCAGCTCCCCCGCCGACCGCGGCACGGGGTTGGTGAACACCGACCCGCAGTTGGGCTCGTTCAACGGCTGGTTCGCCCGGCGCCATGCCCGGATCTCGCCGATCGCCGCCCGTTCGGCCTCCCGGTCCCCGTGGCTGAAGCGGAGCCGGGCGGCGGTGACCACCGCGTCGTCGGGGAGCTCGCTGTGCCGGTATCCGAGACCCAGCACCGCCGCGGGCCACGTCTCGGTGGCCGACGTGCCCAGCCGGTGCACCTCGGCCTCGACGAGGTGGTCGGCGATCTCGCCGCCGTGGGCACCGGCGTTCATCCGCACCGCTCCCCCGAGGGTGCCGGGGACGGCGCACGCCCACGCGAACCCGGTGAGTCCGGCGTCGGCGACCGTGGCCGCCAACGTGGGCAGCGGCTCGGCAGCCCCGGCCCGCACGTCACCGTCGTCGATCACCACGCCGCGGAACCCCCGTCCGAGTGTGACGACCACACCGTCGAACCCGTCGTCGTCGACCAACAGGTTGGATCCCCGCCCGACGACGGCCGTCGCGACCCGGTGGGTGCGGCACACCTCACCCACCACGGCGAGGTCGTCGGGGGTCTCGGCGGTGACCAGGACACGGGCCGGTCCCCCGACCCGCAGCGTCGTGAACCGCGCCAGAGATGCCCCGGCGACGACCTGCCCGGTACAGCGTCCGGCGAGCTCGGCCACCAGGGCAGGGCTCACCGGCTCCCCCCCAGCAGCTCCAGCAGCGTCGGGCCGACCTGGGTGACGTCACCGGCCCCGGTGACGAGGACCAGGTCACCGTCCTCCACCAGGTCCAGGAGCACGTCGACGACGTCGCCCAGGCGCGGGGCGTACCGGACGAACGCCCCCGCCGACGCGGCCGCCTCGGCGACCAGCTCCCCGGAGACCCCCGGGATCGCCGCCTCCGACGAGCCGTACACGTCGGTGACGACCACGACGTCGGCCGCCGCCGCCGCCCGGCCGAGCTCGGCGCCGAAGGCCTGTGTCCGCGAGTAGCGGTGGGGCTGGACCACCACGACGACCCGCTTCGCCCCGACCGCCCGGGCCGCCGCCAACGTCGCCCGCAGCTCGGTGGGGTGATGGGCGTAGTCGTCGACGACCTCCACACCGCGAACGATGCCCAGACGCTGGAACCTGCGGGCCGCCCCGGTGAACCGACCCAGGCCCTCCGCGGCGGCGGTGACGTCGACCCCCAGCAGGTGGCACACCCCCAGGGCCGCGGTGGCGTTGAGGACGTTGTGGCGCCCCGGGACGGCGAGGGTGAACCGTGCCACGTCCTGGTCATCGATCCGCAGTCGGTGGGATCCGGGATCGTCGAGGACGCGGATGTCGGCGTCCGGTGCGGTGCCGTAGGTGACCACCGGCGCGGAGACCCGCGTCGCGATCTCCCGTGCCGGGGGGTCGTCGGCGCACACCAGTGCCGGCGCCCCCGGTGCCCGGCGGTCCAGGAAGTCGATGAACGCGCCCCGGACCGCGTCGAGGTCGTCGAACTCGTCGGGGTGGTCGTGCTCGATGTTCGTGACCACCGCCAGGTCGGGGCGGTAGACCAGGAACGAGCGGTCGGACTCGTCGGCCTCCGCGACGAACCGGCCGTCGGTGCCGGCGTGCGCGTTCGCCCCGGTCTCGTTCAGCGAGCCGCCGATCGAGAAGCTGGGATCCCCTCCTGCGGCCTGCAGCGCCACGACCGTCATCGAGGTCGTCGTGGTCTTGCCGTGCGTCCCGGCGATCAGGACGGCGCGGTCGTCAGCCATCACCTCGGCCAGCATCTCGGCGCGCCGGAGCAACGGGATCCCCCGGGACCGCGCCGCCTCGATCTCCGGGTTCGTGACCGGGACCGCGGTGGAGGTCACCACGACGTCGGCCTCCCCGAGGTGGGTCGCGGCGTGACCGACCTCGACGCGGGCACCGAGCATCCGCAACTCCGCCAGCGCTCGCCCGTCGCGGAGGTCCGAGCCCGACACGGCGTGCCCGCGCTGCAGCAGGATCCGGGCGATACCCGACATCCCCGCGCCGCCGACGCCGACGAAATGCACACTCGCCCCCGGGGTGAGCCGGGCGCTCACGAGCCGCCCCCGTCGGGGGCACCGGCGACCTCGAGCGTCAACCTCGCGACCTGTGCGGCGGCGTCCGGTCTCCCGAACACCCGCGAGTTGCGGGACATCTCCCGTCGTGCGGCCGGGTCGGCCAGCAGCGGCGTGAGGGCCTCGGCCAGGGACGCGCCGGTGAGCTCCTCGTCGGCGATGGTCACCGCCCCACCGGCCGCGGCGAGGGCCCGGGCGTTCTCGGTCTGGTGGTCCGCGGTGGCGTGCGGGTAGGGCACCAGGACGGCCGGGATCCCCAGCGCCGTGAGCTCGGCGATCGAGGTCGCACCGGACCGGCACACCGTGACGTCGGCGGCCGCGTACGCCGCGGCCATGTCGTCGATGAACGCGACGGTCGTGACCCGCGGTCCGTCCTCGCTCACCACCGGCTCCCACCGTTCGACCGCGTCGTCGTACCCCCTCCGCCCGGTCGCGTGCACGATCTGCAGCGGCCCGGGGAGGCGAGGGTAGGCCGCCACCAGCGCCCGGTTCAGGCTCTCGGCTCCCTGGCTCCCACCGAACACCAGCAACGTCGTCACCTCGGGGTCCAACCCCAGGCGTGTGCGGGCGTCGGCCCGCCCCGCGGCCCGGTCCAGGGCCACCAGGTCGGCACGGACCGGGTTGCCGGTCACCACGCAACGCTCCTCACGCGGGAAGCGCTTCGCCGATCCCGGGAACGTCACGGCGACGTGGTCGGCCCAGCGCGCCGCCACGCGGTTGGCCAACCCGGGGATGCTGTTCTGCTCGTGGATCACCAGCGGGACCCCGGCCCGGTGGGCCGCACGGTCCAACGGGAAGGAGACGTACCCGCCGAACGTCACCGCCGCCAGGGGCTCCTCCTCGGCGATGATCTCACGGCAGCGACGTACCGCGGCCCTCAGCCGTGACGGAACCCGGAGCAACGCCGCCGAGGGACGCCTCGGGATCGCGACCGCGTCGATGGTGTGCAGGCGGTAACCGGCCTCGGGGACCAGTCGCGCCTCCAGCCGATCGTCGACGCCGACGAACACCGGTTCGATCCCCGGCTGAGCAGCGAGCTCGGCGGCGACGGCCAACGCCGGGAAGACGTGGCCCGCGGTGCCGCCGCCGGCGACGAGGATGGTCCTGGTCACGGCGTGGTCTCCGTTCGTGGCTGACGAGCGGGCCCCCGGGCGATCGCGGTGAGGATCCCGAGCGCCACCAGGGTGGAGACGAGGGAGGAACCACCCACCGAGACCAGCGGGAGCGTCACCCCCGTGATCGGCAGCAGTCCGACGACCGTGGCGATGTTCACCAGGGCCTGGCCGACGATCCACACGGTGATCGCGAGCGCCACCGTCCGTGGATACCCCTCGGGGGCCAGGTAGGCGGTCTTCAGGCCGAGGTAGAGCAGGAGGGTGAACAGCGCCAGGACCCCCAGCGCCCCCACGAGACCGAGCTCCTCGCCGATCACCGCGAAGATGAAGTCGGTCTCCGGGTTCGGGATGAAGTGCCACTTCCCCCGCGAGGAACCCAACCCGAGCCCGAACACCCCCCCGGAACCGAGCGCGTACCACGACTGCAACAGCTGGAACCCCTCGTCGAGGGGGTAGGCCTCCGGGGCGAGCCACCCGCGGATCCGGGCGACCCGGTACGGGGCCACCACGGCCAATGCGGCGACGACGGCCCCGCCGAGCACGAGCGCCCCCGTCACGTACCGGGCCGGGAGCCCCTCGACCCACAGCACCGCACCCACGATCAACCCGAGGAGGATCGTCGTGCCCAGGTCGGGCTGCGCCATCACCAGACCGGCGAGGACGATCAACAGCGGCCCGGCCGGCACCAGCAGGTGCTCGAGCTGGTGCACACCCCCGTCGCGGGGGCGCTTGCGCTGCAGGACGTCGGCGAGCCACAGCAGCGCTGCGAGCTTGGCGAGCTCGGAGGGCTGGATCGACAACGGGCCCAGGCTCAGCCAGCGGGTGGAGCCGTACCGCGTCTCGCCGATCCCGGGGACCAGCAGCAGGACGAGTCCGACGAGGGCCGCCGCCAGCAGCGGCCACGCCAATCGCCGCCAGACGCGGGGATCGATCCACGCCGCGAACGCGAACGCCGGCACCCCGATCACCGCCCACAGCAATTGCCGCCGGAACGTCGTGAACGGGTCACCGGCCTCGGCGGCGTCGACGAACGACGCGGAGAAGCTCATCACCAGCCCGACGATGAGCAGCAGCCCGGTGACCGCGACGAGCCAGGTGCTCAGCGTCGTCCACGGACCGGCGGCCAGCCGTGACGGTCGTCGGCGGTGGGTGGGCACGGTGCTCACGGCCGCTCCTTCGTCCCGGGGCCGCCGGTGGTGCGGCGGTGTGCGGCGGCGGCGAACCGCTCACCGCGTTCCTGATAGCTGGCGAACTGGTCGAACGAGGCGCACGCCGGTGCGAGGAGGACCACGTCCCCCTCACGGGCGATCGTCGCCGCCACCTCGACCGCCTCCTCGACCGAGCCCACCGGGTGGGCCGGAACCCCGGCCAGCTCGGCGACGGCCGACAGCTCATCGGCCGCCTCACCGATCAGCACGGCGGCGCGCGCGTCATCGAGGGCGTCGGCGAGCGGGGTGAGGTCGACCCCCTTCGCCAGCCCACCGCCGATCCACACACACGGGCCCGCGGCGTGCAGCGCCGCGATCGCGGCGTGGACGTTCGTCGCCTTCGAGTCGTTCACGAACCGCACCCCGCGGTCGTCGACGGCGACGACCTCGAAC